>JBEKCX010000137.1:0-7095 GCA_050014655.1 Occallatibacter sp.
GATGCCGCCCGCAAGCGCCCGCTGCCCGCCTTTCCCCGCACTGTCGGCATTGTCACCTCGCCCGCCGGCGCCGTCATCCGCGACTTTTTGAACATCGTCGCCCGCCGCCACTCCGGCCTCAACGTTCTCGTCGTCCCCGTCTCGGTCCAGGGCGAGCAGGCCCCCGCCGAGATCGAGTCCGCCATCGCCCTGCTCAACGCGGCCAGCTCCCGCGATTCCGGCCTGGTCGACGTGATTGTTCTGGCCCGCGGCGGCGGCTCGCTTGAGGACCTGGCCGCCTTCAACTCGGAGCGGGTCGCCCGCGCCATCGCTGCCTCACGCCTGCCCGTGGTCTCCGCCATCGGCCATGAAACCGACTTCACCATCGCCGACTTCGCCGCCGACCTCCGCGCGCCCACCCCTTCCGCCGCCGCCGAGCTGATCACCGAGGCCCAGCACAAGATCGCCGAGCGCCTCGCCAACCTATCCCACCGTCTCGACCGCGCCGTCCGCTTCCAGCTTCTGCAGAGCCGCCAGCGCTTCACCCGCTCCGCCGTGGCGGACCGCGCTGAGTCCCGCGTCTCCACGCTGCTGCGCCGCTCGGCCCAGCGGCTCGACGACCTCACCTTCCGTCTTGAATCGGCCCTCGCCAGCCAGCTCCGCCAGCGCCAACTCCATGCCGCAGCCCTCACCGCCGCCGTCCTGCGCCGCGATCCCCGCCAGGCCCTTGCCCAGGCCCGCGAACGCCTGCTGGCCTGCCGCGCCCGCCTCGACCATTCCATCGAGCGCCTTCACCGCGCCTCCGCCGGCAGCCTCGCCGCCCTGGATGCCCGCCTTCACTCGCTCTCGCCGCTGGCCGTCCTTGATCGCGGCTACGCGCTGGTTCTCAGCGACGCGGGCAGCCTCATCCGCTCCGCCGCCCAGCTCGCCCCCGGCGACCGGCTCACGACTCGCCTGGCCGACGGCGCCTTCACCAGCCGCGTGGAAGCAACAGCGAGGCGGGCTGGAGCCGCGGCCCCCAATGCCGCCCCCAGGCAATAGAATCGAAAATGGAGTCTATGACCGCATCAGCGATCGCACCAGCCGCACGTAAACTCTTCGGCACCGACGGCATTCGCGCCGTCGCCGGCCAGTTCCCGCTCGACCCCACCACCGTCTTCGCCGTTGGTCTGGCCCTCGACCACTCCCTGCGCAAGACGGCAGCCGAACCCAGGGTGATTCTGGGCCGCGACACGCGCGAGTCCAGCCCCTCGATGGCCGCCACTCTGGCCGCCGGCCTGCGCCAAGCCGGAGCGCGCGTCGAAAGCGCCGGCATTGTGCCCACACCCGCGGTCGCTTTCCTTGCTCGGACGCATGGCTTCCACGCCGGCGTTGTTCTCTCCGCCTCGCACAATCCCTGGCAGGACAACGGCATCAAGCTCTTCGGCGCCGACGGCTTCAAGCTCGCCGATGCGGTCGAGTTGGCCATGGAGGACGAAATCCTCCATCACGCCGCCCAGGTTGCTGCCCCCGATCCCGCCTCTCTGCCCGCCATCGAAGACAACCCCGCCCTCCAGGCCGATTACATCCAGTTCCTCATCGATTGCGTTCCGGGACTCTCGCTCGCTGGCCTCCGCATTGTGGCCGACTGTGCCAACGGCGCCGCTGCAGCCGTCGCGCCGGAGCTCTTCCGCCGTCTCGGCGCGGACGCCACCCTCCTGAACATCGCCCCCGACGGCCGCAATATCAACCTGAACTGCGGCGCACTCCATCCCAACCTTGTCGCCGCCGAGGTGAGTGCGCGCGGCGCGGACCTCGGCCTCACCTTCGACGGCGACACCGACCGCTGCATGTTGGCCGGCTCGCGGAACAACGTCCTCAACGGCGACGCCATCCTGCTCATGGCCGCCCGCGACCTCAAGGCGCGCGGCCTGCTCACTGGCGACCTGGTCGTGGCCACCACCATGTCCAACATGGGGCTTGAAGCGGCCTTGCGCCGCTCAGGCATCCACATGCTGCGCGCCCCGGTCGGCGACCGCTACGTCCTCGAACAGATGCAGCAGCACAACGCGGCGCTGGGCGGCGAGCAATCCGGCCACATCCTTCTGCCTCACCTGGCCACCACCGGCGACGGTCTGCTCACCGCTTTGGTCGTCCTCGACCTCATCGCCCGCACCGGCAAATCCATCGACGATCTAACCGCCGACCTGAAGGTCTTTCCGCAGATCATCGTCAACGTCAGGGTCCGCGAGCGCAAGCCGCTCGAATCCATCCCCACGGTAGCCGCCGCCATCCGCGCCGCCGAAGAGGAGTTGAAGGACTCCGGCCGGGTAGTCATTCGCTACAGCGGTACCGAGCCCCTCGCCCGGGTCATGATCGAAGCCGAGAGCGAAGAGGCCATGCGGCGCCACGCGGACGCCATCGCCGGTGAGATTCGCCTTGAACTCGGCGTATAGCCGGAATGGAATCCCGGCATGGACCTCATGCGATGATCGTTCTACCATAGACGTTGCACCCCCAGGCCGCCCCTGCGCCAAGGATCGATCAGAATGCTCTCAGCAGACGCCATCGTCGCCCTGCACGAACGGCTGACCCCCGACTGGCACCAGGCGCCAGGCGAAGCCAACTTCGCGGACGCGGAGACCGGAACGTCAAGTTCGGCAGAGAATGAGGCCGGCGGCGAAACGGCGGCGGATTGGCTGGCCGCGGTTGCCCGCCAGCATCGCGCCAACTTCGACCTCTGGCACATCGAGGACGAGGCCCGCGCTCCCGGCGCAACCGACGCCGAACTGGCCGCGGTGAAGCGCCGCGTGGACCTGACCAACCAGCGCCGCAGCGACCTGGCCGAAGAACTGGATCGCCTGCTGCTCGCGTGGCTGGCGACCCGGAGCCTGCCCAACCCTGCGGTCGAGCTGAACTCCGAATCGCCGGGACTCATCGTCGACCGGCTCTCCATCCTGGCGCTGAAGATCTACCATACGCGCGAAGAGACCGGGCGCGGAGACGCTCCCGCGGGCCACGCCGAGCGCAATCGCGAGCGGCTGGCCATCCTGGAACAGCAGCGCGCCGATCTCGCCGGCTGCCTGGACGCGTTGTGGCGCCAGACCCTGGCCGGCACGCGCAGCTTCAAGCTTTACCGCCAGTTGAAGATGTACAACGACCCCTCTCTCAACCCGGCCATCTACCGGAAAAACCGCGCGGAATCCAGCCCATGACTCTTGCTTTCCAGCCCGCCCATTGACGGAACGCGGGGTTATAGGTATAAAGAGGGCCTAGCAGCGCGATCCACAAACGCGGGGTTCCAGCCGGCGCTTTTCCGGTTCAGGCGTGCGTCGAGGACGGCGCGTTGCGGGCAAAAACATGATGCAAGAGGGCCGATCCGCGGCAACGAGCCGCAAGAAAACACCTCCTCCCGCTGCCAAGCCCAGCGGGCACTCCGCCGCAGCCGCGGCATCCGCCGGCCAGCACTATCAGGCTGCCGTGCAACTGGTGCAACAGGGAAGGTACGAGAAGGCGCTGGCCGCCTTTGAGAAGCTGCTCCCCGCCGCGCCGCCCGAGATCAAGGAACGATGCCGGATGTATATCCAGACCTGCCAACGGCAACTGGAGCAGTCGCGGCTGACCTTTCTGACGCCCGAGGAGCACAACGACTACGCCGTCTCGCTGCTGAATACCGGCTACTACGAGGAGGCGCGCGAGCAGTTCAGCAGTATTCTGGCCGATCATTCGGGGGCCGACTACGCCTTCTACGGCCTTGCCCTGCTGGACTCGATCACCGGCCGCCCGCAGGATTGCCTCAAGCACCTTGCCCGAGCCATTGAATTGAACCCCAGAAACCGGCTCCAGGCCCGCGTCGACAACGACTTCCAAAGCATGATGGACGATCCGCGCTTTACCGAGCTGCTCTACCCTGAGGTTCCGTGAGGCCCGCCCAGCCCCGCGATCCATAGGCAAGCTGTCGCGGCCGGAGCCGGCCGCCCGAATCAATGCCGTCCGCGCGCCCGCAGCCCGATGCCGCCGGAAAGAGTTTTATGGAACCGCATTGAAGAGGCCGCTTGTGCGTGGCGGCGGCTGCTTCCCCGGCTCCTTTTGCCCGTCTACAATCGGTAGAGATGGCGGATACGCTCTATCTGAGTTTGTGGTACCCCAATTTGCGTCTTGAGGCGCTCGCCGATAAGCTGACGGCGGTGCTGGGCGAGTTTGCGGCGCACGGCGGCGAGGCGCGAGTTTATTCCGCGACCGCGTGGCCGGTAAGCTGGAACGAGTCCCCCGTCTTCGAGCGGGTTCATGGGCGCGGCGCCGGCGGCGCGGAGCCGCGGCTGGCGGTCGAAGAGGCGATGGAGCTGCTCCACGACGACTTCGCCTATGAGTTCCAGATCGGCTGGAGTTTGTGGGAGCTGGAGAGTTCCCATGGAAACGCGGGTCCCCTTCGGGAAACTCAAGGCGGGCTTTCGACTGCCCCTTCCCCTTCGCAACGCTCAGGGTCAGGGTCCGCTCAGGATGACAGCTCGATGGGGTTGGACGCGCGTTGGGTGCGGGAGCCGCGGCTGGTGCGGGTAACCGGCTACGGACCGCTCTTCGACGAGGGGGCTTACCAGGCCGATGGACACATCCGGCTGGACTTCGGCTCGGACGAGCCGTTTCTGCAAGAAGAGGCCGAGCTGGATTCGGTGGCCGCTGGCCGCGTGGAAGAGAATGTGCGCCAGCTGGTGGAGCTTACTGCGGCGGTCGAGAAGGCCTCCGGGGCTACGGCGCGGCTGCTGTGGAGCGAGCTGGGCGAGAGTCTTGCCCAGCGGCTGGCGGCGCGATTGGGGGTGGCCAACTGAGCGCGCGATTCACCATTGAACGGTTGCGGATGCTGCTGCTGGCGGCGGGCGGTCTGCTGGTGGCGGCGCTGGTGGTGTTTCTGGCCGTGGGCAAACTCAGGAATCCGGTCAATGTGAAGGAGATTCCCAAGCGGCTGGGCGTCAATATCGAGCAGGACGCCAGCGGCTACACCTTCGACCACGCCTTCGGTGCGCATTCGCGATACCGGATTCATGCCTCGAAAGTGGTGCAGTACAAGCAGGGCACGGCTCTGCTGCACGACGTGAAGATCGAGCTTTTCGGGGAAGACGGCAGCCGGGTGGACCGCATCGAGGGCAGCGAATTCGAGTACGACCAGAAGAGCAAGACGGCTAAGGCGAACGGGCCGGTGGAGATCACGCTGATGCGTCCCGGAGTGGCGCCGGCGATCGCCCCCAAGGCGGCCGGGAGCAACGCGGCGGATCAGAAGCCCAAGGGAACGCCGCTGGCCGCAGCCGCCGAGACCGCCGCGCGCGGCGACATCCACGTCAAGACCAGCGGGCTCTCCTTCGACGAGACGAGCGGAGTGGCGGCCACCGGCGAGCATGTGGAGTTTTCGATGGTCCAGGGGAGCGGCAGTTCGTTGGGAGTCTTGTACGACTCGCAGCAGGGCCGCCTGGTGCTCGACCGGGCGGTGGAGTTGACCACCGAACGCGGCGGGAAGACGGTCCGGATTCACGCCCAGCATGCCGAGTTCGAGCGCCTCACCCAGGTGTGCCAACTGTACGCGGCCACGGCCGATTACGAAGACGGGGAAGCGACCGCCGGCGACGCCAAGGTTCTGTTTCGCGAGGATGGTTCGGCGGTGCGCCTGGATGCGGTGAACGGGTTCACGCTCACCACCGCCAACGGCGGCCACGTTGCGGCGCCCACGGGATCAATGGACTTCAACGAGCACAACCAGCCCCGGCACGGCCATTTGGAGGGCGGGGTGCAGTTGGACTCCACGAGCCGAGTTGGCGACCGGAGCCGGCAGGCGCATGGGAGTGCGGCCGCGGCGGAGCTCGAATTCACCGCGCAGGGCGAGTTGCGCCAGTTGCACATGGAGCAGAGGGTTGAGATCGAGAGCGAAGAGAAGAGCGGGCCGGCGGCCCGAGCCGGTTCGCTGCGCGTGAAACGGACCTGGCGCTCGCCGGTTGCCGACGTGGAGTTCCGCGACGCCGCGCACGGGCAGTTGGAGCCGGCCTCGATTCACGGGACGCGCGGGGTGGTAGTGACCGGCGAGAGCCAGCGGGGCCGGGAGGCCGTCGTGCCCTCCAGGCTGGTGGCCGACGAACTGACGGGCCAGTTCGGGTCAGGCGCCGCGCTAACCGCCATGACCGGAACAGGCCATGCCAGCCTGGAAGAAACGAGCGCCACCGGCGTCCGGCAGACCTCGAGCGGCGACCGGATCGAGGCGCACTTTGCTCCCGGACCGGCTGGCGGGGCTAAAGCTAACTCCGCCAGCGCCGCTAACTCCGCCAACTCCGCTAACTCCGCCAACTCCGCTAACTCCACTAACTCCGCCAGGGATTTTGGCGGGACCGGGATTCAGTCGGCCGTGCTGGACGGCCATGTGGTGCTGGTCCAGCAACCGAAGGCCAAACCCGGCGAGTCGCCGGAGGCGCCGATGCGGGCCACGGCGGGCCGCGCCGTCTACGAGGGCGCGGGCCAGTGGCTGCACCTGACGCTCAGCCCGCGCGTGGAAGACGGCGGCTTGCAGATGACCGCCGACAAGATCGACGTATCGCAGGATTCCGGGGATGCGTTTGCGCACGGGAATGTGAAGGCGACCTGGGCGGATGCCGGCGCGGGCCAGGCGGGCAAGCCCCAAAACGGCGCGGCGGGGCAGGGAAGCGTGGCATTGGGCGGCCAGGGTCCGGCGCACGTGATTGCCGCCGAGGCGCAACTGCATCGGGCCACCGGCGAGGCGACCTTCCGGGGTCATGCGCGGCTGTGGCAGCAGGCAAACTCGGTCGCCGGACCGGTGATTGTGTTGGATCGTGAGAGGCAGACGCTGGTGGCCCGTAGCACGGATGCGGCTGAGCCGGTGCGAGCGGTTCTGGTAAGCGCGGGCGGCGCGGAGCCGGGCAAGGCTAATGGCAAGGATGGGGGCCGGGCTCCGGGCGTCGATTCCGGCAAGGACGCGGCGGGAAGGCCGGCTGCCCCGTCCGTGATCCGTGTGCGCGGGGGCGACCTGAAGTACTCCGGCGCCGAGCACAAGGCGGTGATGCGCGGCGGCGCTCTGGGCACGGTGGTCGCGGAGACGGGAACGGCGAACTCGGTCTCGGATGAGATCGAGCTGACGCTGCT
>JBEKCX010000138.1:0-7044 GCA_050014655.1 Occallatibacter sp.
GGAGTATCACGAGGAAAAGGCGGCACAGTGATCGCCGGGGATTGAGCAGCGCTCGAATCCCCCGGCCATTGCCACCCCCGATTTGCAGGTGGTAGCCTCAACCTTGACCCCGCGCGGAAAGGGACTCCCAAAAGCCCATGCAAACCACCTACAACGGGTTGGAACTTCCCCAGGACGGAGAGCCCATTGGCTACCGGAACGGGCAGTTTGACGTGCCCGCCAATCCCATCATCCCCTTCATCGAGGGCGACGGCACCGGCCGCGATATCTGGAAGGCCTCGCGGCGCGTCTTCGATGCAGCGGTCGAGAAGGCCTACGGCGGCCGCCGCGCCATCCGCTGGTTTGAGATCTTCGCCGGCGAAAAGGCCTTCCGCCGGTTCGGCGCCTGGCTGCCCGACGACACCGTGGCCGCGGCCCGCGACCTGCGCGTCTCCATCAAGGGGCCGCTCACCACGCCGGTCGGCGGCGGCATCCGCTCGCTCAACGTGGCCCTGCGCCAGACACTCGACCTCTACGCCTGCGTTCGGCCGGTCAAGTACTACCAGGGCGTGCCCAGCCCCGTTAAGCATCCGGAAAGGCTGGACATCGTCATCTTCCGCGAGAACACCGAGGACGTTTACGCGGGCATCGAGTTCAAGCAGGGCAGTGCCGACGCCGCGCGCCTCATCGACTTCCTCAACAACGATCTGCTCAAGAGCAGCAAGAAGAAGGTGCGCGCCGACTCCGGCGTGGGCATCAAGCCCATCTCCATCTTCGGGAGCAAGCGGCTGGTGCGCTACGCCATTCGCGCCGCCCTCGAATCCGGCCGCAAGACCGTCACCCTGGTCCACAAGGGCAACATCCAGAAGTTCACCGAGGGCGCATTCCGCGAGTGGGGCTACGAGGTCGCTGTCGAGGAGTTCCGCGCCGAGACCGTTACCGAGCGCGAAAGCTGGATTCTCGGCAACCAGGATGCCAACCCGAACCTGAAGATCGAAGAAGCCGCCGCTCTCATCGAGCCCGGCCTCGACATGGCTTCGCAGAGCTATCGGGATGCGGTTGCGGCCGAGGTCAAGGCAGTGCTTGAAACCATCGGCGCGAGCCACGGCAACGGCGCATGGAAGTCGAAGATCCTCATCAACGACCGCATCGCCGACTCCATCTTCCAGCAGATCATCCTGCGCCCCGAGGACTACAGCGTGCTGGCCACCACCAACCTCAACGGCGACTACATCAGTGACGCCGCCGCGGCGCAGGTGGGCGGCCTGGGCATCGCTCCCGGCGCCAACATCGGCGACGGCTACGCCGTCTTCGAGGCCACGCACGGCACCGCGCCCAAGTACGCCGACAAGGACCAAATCAATCCCGGCTCGGTGATCCTGTCGGGCGTCATGCTGCTCGAATTCATTGGCTGGAAGGAAGCGGCCAAGCTCATCGAGACGTCGATGGAGAAGACCATTTTACAGAAGTTTGTCACCTATGACTTCGAGCGCCAGACCGCAGGGGCAACGAAGGTTGGGACGAGGGAGTTTGCAACGCGCATTATCGGCAACATGTGAACAGGGGTCAGAGATCAGGGGTCAGGGATCAGATTCGAAAGGGAACACGTGGCAGATGATCTTTCGTCTAAGCGGTTGCTTCGAGGTAGAATCTTATTCGCAACAATTCAGTGTGTTATTTGGGCTTGTCTCTTCATTCACGAATGGAAAAGCCATCCGGACGGGTTGTATTTTTGGCTTTGCCTAGGTCCCCTGGTTTGCTCGGCTTTCATCCTTAGAATTGACATCATTACTTGTGCCAGAAGGTCAAAGTCTGAGGGCGCCTCTGCTCAGCAATGAGCCTGCGGAAAGTCGGATCGAATTGAGTCTTGGGCCGATCCAAAATCACGAAGGAGAAACGAAATGCGCAAGAAAGTAAGCATCATCGGCGCGGGCAACGTGGGCGCAACCGCCGCGCACTGGATTGCGGCCAAGGAACTGGCCGATGTGGTCCTGATCGACGTGGTGGAAGGCGTGCCGCAGGGCAAGGCGCTCGACCTGCTCGAAGCCATGCCCATCGAGAAGCGCGACGTGAGCGTCGCCGGCTCCAACGATTACGCGGCCACGGCCAACTCCGATATCGTCGTCATCACCGCGGGCATTCCCCGCAAGCCCGGCATGAGCCGCGACGACCTGCTGCACACCAACTTCAAGATCATGTCCGACGTGGTGGCGAAGGTGGTGGCGCAGTCGCCGGAGTCGATCCTGATCGTCGTCTCCAACCCGCTCGACGCCATGGCCCAAGCCGCCTATCGTCAGTCCGGCTTCAACCGCGAGCGAGTCATCGGCATGGCAGGCATTCTCGACTCGGCGCGCTTCCGCGCCTTCATCGCTGCTGAGCTCGACGTGAGCGTCGAGAACGTTACTGCATTCGTCCTCGGCGGCCACGGCGACACCATGGTCCCGCTCCCTCGCTACTCGACCGTCGCCGGCATTCCCATCACCGAGCTCATCGCTCCCGAGCGGCTCGCGGCCCTCGTCCAGCGCACCCGCGACGGCGGCGCGGAGATCGTCAAGCATCTCAAGACCGGCAGCGCCTACTACGCTCCCTCGGCGGCAGCCGTGGAGATGATCGAGGCCATCCTCAAGGACAAGAAGAAGATCCTTCCCTGCGCGGCCTACCTCGAAGGCGAGTACGGCATCCAGGGCTACTTCATCGGCGTTCCCTGCAAGCTGGGCGCGGCGGGCCTGGAGAAGATCGTCGAGATCAAGCTGACCGATGAAGAAGACGCCGCCTTGAAGAAGAGCGCCGCCGCCGTCAAGGAGCTTTGCGCCGTCATTGGCGTGTAAGAGCAGCTACTAGCTTCGAGCTGCTAGCTATCTGCCGAAGCTCACCACGAAGCTAGCCCCGGTCTATCGCTTCTCAAACTCCACCATTACCGGCCCGACCTGGCCGGCGCACTGGACGGGGGCCAGGTGGCCGCAGCCGGGAATGACGACCAGTTGCGATTGCGGGACGAGGCTGTGCATGGTTTCGCCCTGGCTCAGCGGTATCACACGATCCTCCGCGCCCCAGACGATCAGCACCGGCATCTTCAACTGCGGAAGCAGACCATCGGTGGCGTCCCGGCCGGTGAGCATGGTGGCCAGCGCGCGGTGAACGATCCAGGCGCGCTGGTTCGAGACGCGCAGAATATCCCGCGCCACAAAGGCCGGAACCTGGGGCGGATGGGGCATCAGCAGGGCGTCCAACTGGTCCAGCTCCGCCGGCGTGGTGGGCGTGAACAGGCGCGTATCCCAGGCCGGCTTTTCGTTGATGCCGACCGCGTCCATGAGAATCAGCCGCCGCACGCGCTCAGGATGCTTGAAGGCGAGGTGCTGCACGATTCCGCCGCCCATCGACCAGCCTTCCAGGTCCACCTGTTTCAGCCCCAGCGCATCCAGAAAGCCCAGCACCACGTCGGCCTCATCGGGCACGGAATAGGAGAAGTCCGCCGGCTTTTCGCTGCGCCCAAAGCCGAGCAGATCGGGCATATAGACGCGGAATCCGGCCTGGGCCAGCAAGGGCGCCAGGTTGCGCCAGTCCTCGGCTCGCCCGCCCAGCCCGTGCACCAGCACCACCGCCGGCCCGTCAACCGGCCCCTCGACCACGTAGTGGACGCGATGGCCGGCGACCTCGACCGAATGGTTCTCCGCGCCGGAGAGGCACATCCGCAGCTCGTTCGCCGCGTTGAAATAGCCGACCGGCCGCAGCCAGAATCCCACCCCGGCAGCCACCGCCAGCGCGCCGGCGGCAACCGCAGCCCCAAGAACCCGTTTCTTCCAGCTCATCGCTTCTCTCGCCCTTCCCATGCCCGCGCCCGCTGCCAGCCGGCCTCGACGACCCGCGCGGTTACCGGATCGATCTGGAGCGCGCTGTGGCTATTCCACTCCGCCCGCTCCACCCACCGCGCCGCATCCGCGTCCGAGGCCGCCCGCAGCGCGCCGCCCGTCACGCGGCAGAGGTAATCCGCAATCACATAATGGTAGCGAACGCGCTCGCCCTGGCGATGAATGCGGTCCAGCAGCTCGATCAGCTCGACCGGCTCGACCGTCAGCCCGGTCTCTTCGCTCACCTCGCGGACGACGGCAGCCTCCAGCGGCTCGCCCAGTTCAATCAGGCCGCCCGGCAGCGTCCAACGGCCCTTCATCGGCTCGGTTCCGCGCCGGACAAGCAGCACCCGGCCCCGGTCCACCACCACCGCGCTCACGCCAATCAGCGGCGCAGATGGAAACTCTCTCTGCATGAACTCTCCGAATTCCGCTCTCCTTTACGATAGAACCCTCACCGGCTGGCCGCGCAAGCGGGCGAGGGCGGGCGAAGCCGATGGCCGTTCCGGTCCCGCGCATCGTTTGCTTCGGGATATCATCGAAGACGACAGGGAGAGCGGAATGGCGGAGTTCACGCTGCGAATCGAGAACATGCACTGCGGCGGATGCGTTCGCCGCGTCAGCCAGGCTCTGGGCGCGGTCGAGGGAGTGGCGGTGAAGGAGGTGCGCGTGAGCGAGGCCCGCCTGAGCAGCAACCTAGACCCGGCGCCGGTCGATCTTGCCGTGGCGGCCCTGGCCAAGGCCGGCTACCCCGCGCGATTGGAAGAGTAGGTGGCCGCGCCCATGACAGAATCGCTCACGCTGCCCGTGCTGGGCATGACGTGCGCCTCCTGCCAGCATCACGTGGAAGAGGCGCTGCGCTCGACCCCCGGCGTCGAATCCGCGCGCGTTGACCTGATGGCCCATCGCGCCAGCGTGGTCTTCGATCTGGCCATCGCCGCGCCCGCCGCGTTGATTGAGGCCATCCGCTCGGCCGGCTACGATGCCGTGCTTCCCCGCTCCGACGCTACTTCGGCAACTCCAACTGACAACCTTGCGGCCGGGGCCGAGCGCAAGGCCTGGGCGACGCTGGCCGCCGGCGCAGCCGCCATGCTGCTTTCCATGCCGCTGGGGGGCGAAATGGGCGCGCTCGACCACGCCCTGATGCGCCTCTTGCCCTGGCCCTATGCGCTGCCACCGGACCCGCTGCGCTGGTTTCTGCTGGCGCTGACAGCGACGATCATGGGCTGGGCTGGGCGCGGCATCTATTCGAGCGCCATCCGCGCCCTGCGCCACGGCGCCACCAACATGAATACGCTGGTGAGCCTGGGAACGGGCGTGGCCTTCGCCTACTCCGCCTTCGTTACGATTTGGCCCGCAAGCGGACGCCAGGTTTATTTCGACGCGGTCCTGCTCATCCTCGGATTCCTGCTGCTGGGCAAGAGCCTGGAAGGCCGCGCCAAGCGCCGCGCTCTGGCCGCGCTCGACTCGCTCTCGCGGCTGCGCCCGGCCACCGCCCGCCGCATCCGCGACGGCGTGCAGATCGTGGTTCCGCTCGAAGAGATTCAACCCGGCGACAGCGTTCTGGTCCTTCCCGGCGAACGCTTCCCGGTGGACGCGAGCATTCTGGAAGGCCGCACCACCGTGGACGAGTCGATGCTCACCGGCGAACCCACGCCTCTGGAGCGCGAGCCCGGCGGACGCGTGCTGGCAGGCTCGCTCAACTACGACGGCGCCGTGGTTTGCAGTGCGGAATCACTGGGCGAGGCGACAGTTCTGGCGCAGATCACGCGCATGGTCCAGCAGGCGCAGAGCTCGCGCGCGCCCATGGAGCGGCTGGCCGACCGCGCCAGCTCCATCTTTGTTCCCATCGTGCTGGCTCTGGCCGCAGTCACGTTTTCCGTCTGGCTCATCGCCGCGCACTCGCTTCCCTTGGCGCTGGCCAATACCGTTGCCGTGCTGGTGGTCGCCTGCCCTTGCGCTATGGGGCTGGCCGTTCCCGCCGCCCTCACCGTGGCGGTGGGCCGCGGCGCGCAGCTGGGGATCCTCTTCAAAGGCGGAGAAGCCCTGGAGCGCCTGGGCCGCCTGGACGCCATCGTGCTGGACAAGACCGGAACGCTCACGGTGGGCCGTCCCGTGCTGGAAGCGGTGCATCCGCTCGCCAGCCGCGCAGAGAACGATCTGCTGCGCATGGCCGCCGCCGCCGAGGAGCGATCGAACCATCCGCTGGCCCACGCGGTTGTGGATGCCGCGCGGGCGCGGGGGCTGGCCTGGCAGCCCGCGGAGGGGGTCCAGATCCTGCCCGGTCGCGGCCTGAGCGCAAAGGTCGAAGGACACGATTGCCTGCTCGGCAACGAAGCGCTCTTCCGGGAGTTCGCAATCCCGCTCACGGGCGGCCTTCCCGCGGCGGAGGCGGGCGTCACGCGCCTGTGGATGGGGCTCGACGGCGCGCCTGTCGGCTATTTCGATGCCCGCGATGTGCTGCGTCCAGACGCCGAAGCAGCTATTGCTTCACTGCGTTCCTTAGGTCTCCGGGTTCTGATGCTCACCGGAGACTCAGCCGCCGCGGCCGCGCCCATCGCCCGCCAAGCCGGCATCGCCGAGGTGGAAGCCGGGCTGGACCCGGCCGGCAAGCTGGCCCGCATTCGCGCCCTGCAAGGGAGCGGCCTGCGCGTGGCCATGGTGGGCGACGGCATCAACGACGCCGCCGCGCTGGCCCAGGCCGATGCCGGCGTTGCCATGGGTTCAGGCGCCGACCTGGCCCAGGAAGCCGGCGACGTGCTGCTGTTGCGCGCCCAACCCTCGGCCATTCCCGCCGCGCTCGGCTTGGCGCGCTCCACCCTGCGCGTCATGCGCCAGAACCTGGCCTGGGCCGCCGGTTACAACCTGCTCGGCATTCCGCTGGCCGCGGGCGCGCTTTATCCACGCTTCCACCTGCTGCTCACGCCCTGGCTGGCCGCCGCCGCCATGGCCCTCAGCTCGGTCTGCGTGCTGGCCAACAGCCTTCGCCTGCGAAGCTGGCGGCCATCATGATGAAGAGAGGCGAGGGTTGAGATTCGAGATCTCCCACCCTTGCCACAAAAACAAAAACGTGGCAAGGATGGGGCACCCAGCAATCAGGGCCGACGCATATCAAACTCCCAGTAATTTCAGCAGGTAGGGGTGGTTCCATGCGGCTTTGAGGCGTTTTCCCTTGATGCTGCGTTTGAAGGTTGTTTTCTGTTTGAGCAGGTTCAGC
>JBEKCX010000139.1:0-7024 GCA_050014655.1 Occallatibacter sp.
AAGCCGGCCTTCACCAGCAGGCTGCCTTTTATCCAGTCCACCGACTCCTGCGCCTGGTAGATCCTCTCGTCGGGATAACTCCCCTGGCCGAAGCGCGAGGAATTGCCGATGGTGAAGCCGTAGCGATTGTCCACCACAATCTGCGGCAACTGGCCCCATACATTTGGGCCAAGCAGCGTCTGCTCGAAGGCCGACGGCGCCCCAGGCCGAGCGCTCAGGATGTTATGCCCAAACGAGCCCTGAGTTACGGCCAGCAGATTTGGAGTGAGGAATGCCTCCCAGCGCCCCAGCAGCCACTCCTCGCGGGCCTTGCTCGATCCAAAGCTGTGGTTGCCGTAGTTCTCCGAGACGCGAGTCAACCCTCCGCCCGGCGAGTTCCAGGTGGCGCCGATTCCCTCCAGCGAGAAGCGGTGGCGTTCCGCCGCCTGCCAGTCAAGCCGCGCAAAGCCGGTCCACTGCTGGGCCGTGCGCGGCGCCGGTCCGAGCAGCCCGGCGAGCGTTTCCAGCATCGGTGAGTAGGCCGCCAGCCCTTCCGCCACCGGGTTCGCGCTCGGCAGCCCCAGCCGCGCGCTCAGCACCTGCAACTGGTCGTCGCTGGGGTTGGCAAAGAACCCGGTGAGGGTTGGAGTGCACGGGCTGCCGGGCAGGCATGTGCTTACAGGCTGCAAAAGGTAGGGATGCTTCACCATGGCCAGGCCAGGATCGTTGCGGTGGTAGCTATCGATGGCGGCAAACCAGAAGAGCTTGTCGCGGCGAATTTGGCTGCCCAGGCCCACGCCCCAGACCATTTCGTGGTCCGGCGGCGTATAGGATTGCGGCGGGCCGCTTTGTTCGCTTGAATACTGAAAATCATCAAAGACCGGGAACTGTGTGAGGTTGAACGGAGCAAGCGGCGTGGCCTCCGAGGTCTCTGTTATCCACTGCGCAAACGGGTTCTGCGCGCCCCAGCTGTTCTGGCGGTCAAATAGGAAGCCCTGGCCGTGCAGCCCGTTGCCGCCGCGCTCGGTCTGAACGTTCATGCGCCCGCCGGCGGCGCGCGCTCCTTCGGCCTCGACGTTGCCGGCCACCGTCTCCACCTCGCGGATGGCCGCCTCGGCCACGGCCGCTCCGTGCCCGCCGGCCCAAGCCCGCCCCATGCCGTTCTGCTCGGCGCCGCCCTGCCCATTCGCACCCGGTCCCGACGACTCAGGCCCGGAACCGCCCGAGCCCCCAAAGGCCAGCCGGATGCTTGCGCCATCGACCGTGCTATCAACCGGCTCCTGGCCGGCGTCGCGCAGAGAGGTCTGCGACGCGCCTCCCGCCGGAGTGGCGGAGGTGGGCGCATCCAGCGCAAAATCCTGCCACCGGCGCCCGCTCACCGGCAGCGCCTGCAACTCAGCGGCGCTGAACGTCGTGGTCACCACCGGAGTCACCGGATCGACGCGCTGAGCGGCCCTGGAAGCCTGCTGAGCCGCAACCGGCCAGGGCTGCCCAGATAAGGGCAGCGCCAGCAGCGGCTCCGCAGCCACCGTGGCAATCAGCGCAGGCGCCACAGGCATGAGGATCGGCTGCGCGCCATCCGGCCAGCGCCGACTGCTCAATGGAAGCTCCAGCAGCGGCTCTGCAACCGCCGTCGCGGTCAACACCGGCGTGACGACCGCAGGCGTCTCCCGCGGGAGATCAGGCCGGCCACGCCCGCTCAAGGAAAGCGCCTTCAACGGCTCCGCGGAAACCGTCGCGGTCAGTACCGGCGCAACGGCCTGAGGCGTCTCCCGAGGCAGCTCCGGCGGACTTCGCCCGCTCACCGCCAATTGCTGTTGCGGCCTGGCTGGAGCCGGCGCAGTCTCTGGCGGCTTTGCCGGCGCAGGCTCGCGGGAGGCAACCTGGATGGAATTAGCCGGAGGAAGCTCAAACTGAATTGCCGTCTGCACGCGCGCTTCATGGCCGGCAGCCACGAAGATGCCCTCCAAGCGCCCGTGGCCCAGTTGCGCGCTCTCGGCCTCCAGCGTGTACTCGCCCGCGTCCAGCCCGGCAAAGCGGTAGGTGCCATTCTTGGCGGTAGTGGTGCGCGCCTCCGCGCCGGTGGCCTCATTGCGCACCACCACCGTCACCCCGTTGAGCGGCGCGGAATGCAGGTCAGTGAGCTTGCCCTCGATCACCCCGTCCGAACCGCTCGCAACCCCGCTTCCCCCCGAACGGTCAGCGGAACTCTGCGCGACGGCAGCGTGGCCCATGCCCGCAAACCCGCAGAACACGGCCACCGCCAGCGCCTTGGTCCAACTCCGCTTTGCCCCTGCCATCGAGACACCCGCTCGCGGCAGACCGTGGGAAAAACGCGCGACACACTTGGCTTCGGTCCCGCTCTAACGGCAGGTCCGGATGGGGCGCAATCGCTGATGGCATCCCGGCGCACGCAATGGCAAAAAGCACCGCAGCGGCGCACGCCAGGAGCCTGGAAGCGGAAGCAAGGCCTTTCATCACCGAAGGAGCCTCGGCGTGCTGCCGCCCCCAACGCCCAAAAGTGGACTTGCCAACGATTCTATGCCCGATTCGGTAAACTGAAAAGACGGCATCTAGGATTTGGCTTCGCCAGTGAGGGCTGGCGGCCTGATCCCTGATCTCTGATTTCTGACCCATGGTCCTTCATGTTCATCGATGAAGCAAGAATTCGCGTCAAGGGCGGCGACGGCGGCAACGGCTGCATGGCCTTCCGCCGGGAGAAGTTTGTCCCCCGCGGCGGACCCTCGGGCGGCGACGGCGGCAACGGCGGCGACGTCCTCATGGTCTCGTCCCTGCGCCACAACACCCTTATCCACTTCCGCTACAACCCCGAGCACAAGGGCCAGCGCGGCCAGCATGGTTTGGGCTCCAACTGCACCGGCCTGGACGGCGACTCCGTCATTCTCCAAGTCCCTGTCGGCACAGCCCTTTACGATCAGGAGACAGGCGAGCTGATCCACGACTTCCAGTTCCCCGACGAGCAGATTGTGATCGCCAAAGGAGGGCGCGGCGGGCGCGGCAACCAGCACTTCGCCACTAGCACCCACCAGGCCCCGCGCGAGCACGAGCTGGGCCGCGCGGGCGAGGAGCGCGCCTATCGGCTGGAATTGAAGCTGCTGGCCGACGTAGGCCTGGTCGGGTTCCCCAACGCCGGCAAGTCCACGCTTATCGCCCGCATCTCCGCCGCCAAGGCCAAGATCGCCGACTACCCCTTCACCACCCTCGAACCCAACCTCGGCGTGGTCACCGTCGGCGAAGAGCCCAACGAGGAGTCCTTCGTCGTGGCCGACATGCCCGGCCTCATCGAGGGCGCGCACCTCGGCCAGGGCCTCGGCACCCAGTTCCTCCGCCACATCGAACGCACCCGCCTGCTCGTTCACCTGGTCGATGTCTCCGACGCCTCCGGCCGCCCCGATCCCGTCGCGGACTTCAAGGTCATCAATAAGGAGTTAGCCAGCTTCACCAGCAGCACTATCAACACAAACTCCGACGGCTTCTCGGACAGCGCCGGCGAGCAACCCCAGGCCAATCACCCCCTGGCCCATAAGACCATGATCGTCTGCGCCACCAAGATCGACTCCGCCAACCCCGAAAAACTCAAGAAGCTGGCCGCCCACGTGAAGCGCCGCAAGCTGGAGTTTCACGCCGTCTCCGCCGTGACCGGCCAGGGCATTGAAGAGTTGAAGTGGTCGTTGGCCCGCCGCCTGCGCCCCGCCGAGGCCGTGGAGTAAGTATCCTCCGGCTCTCCTCTTGAACACATTGGCTGGATGAGGTGGTTTGTCAACAAAATCAGCGAGTTGGCCACCGCTTCGCGGTGATAGCAAGTTGGCGGGTTGGCTGGTTCATTGACGCCACAAGGAGCGGTTTCAGCGCATCCGCGGCAGGGGATTTGCTATTGTGTGCGCTTGATTTAGCCGCTTTGTAACCTCCTGTTCATATTGGCCCGGTAGCCTGTGTTAGGTGAACGTTTCCGTGTCTGAGATACGCATCTCCCAGGCTCAATTTCAGCCTGAACCGGAACCTCCCGGCGGGCAGCAACCCGCGCAGGCGGTTGCGGTTGAGTCTTCGGCGATTCGCGCCTTCCTGCTGTCGCGGGGCAACTCAGCGATTGCCGACCGGGGATTCCAGGCTCTGATGGTGGCCAGCGCGCTGAGCATTTTTGGCATCGTGGTGCTGATCGCGTATGAGCTGGTGGTGCGTTCGCAACTGGCGTGGAGCAAGTTCGGCTTCAGCTTCTTCTCTTCCACCTATCAGGATTCCTTTACGAGGCTGCCCATCTACTGGGATCCGGTGAACGGGCATTTCAGCGCGCTGCCGTTCTTGTACGGGACGCTGGTTTCTTCGTTTCTGGCGCTGCTGATCGCGGTTCCGCTGGCCATCGGCCTGGCAGTGTTTCTGACCGAGATGTGCCCGCGGGGACTGCGCGCTCCGCTGGCCTTCATCACCGAGCTGCTGGCGGCCATCCCCAGCGTGATCTATGGGTTGTGGGCGGTGTTCGTGCTGGTGCCGCTGCTCAGGGAGCACACCAATCCGTGGCTGATCCGGCTGTTGGGCTGGACGGGATTCTTCGGCGACGACAATCCAACCGGGCTGGGATTTGTTGCGGCGGGCGTGATTCTGGCCATCATGATCCTGCCGATTATCTCCTCGCTGACGCGGGAGGTGATGACCGCGGTGCCGATCTCGCAGCGCGAGGCGGTGCTGGCGCTGGGAGCGACACGCTGGGAGATGATCCGCATGGGCGTGCTGCGCAATGCGCGCATCGGGATTGTGGGCGCGGTGATCCTGGGGCTGGGGCGGGCGCTGGGCGAGACTATGGCGGTGACCATGGTGATCGGCAACAGCCCGGAGATTCACCGCTCGCTGCTGGCCAATGGAAGCACGATGGCCTCGGTGATTGCCAACGAGTTTGCCGAAGCCTCAGGCGATCTGCATCTGAGCGCGCTGATGGAGATTGGGCTTGCGCTGTTTGCGGTGACGATTGTGGTGAATGCCTTTGCCCGGCTGCTGGTATGGGCGGTAACGCGCGGAGCGCCGGCGCAGGTGCATTGAAAGGCAGGGAACAGGGAACAGGGAATAGGGAGTAGGGAGTAGGCGGGGAGGATAAGCTGGCGGCTGGACACAAAATGCGCGCGCGGATGCGGACGCTGACCGATGGGGCGGCGACGGGGCTGGCGGTTCTGTCAACCATTCTGGTGGTGGCGCCGCTGGTGGCTATCTTCATCTATCTCATCTACAAGGGGGCGAGCTCGCTCAATTGGGCCTTCTTCACTCGCAATCCCGTTCCGGTGGGAGAGATGGGCGGGGGCATGGCCAACGCGATCGTCGGCTCTGCGATTCTGCTGGCCGTGGCGAGTCTGATCGGCGTACCGGTGGGCATCAGCGGGGGCGTTTTTCTGGCCGAGTACGGGCGGGGAACCAAGCTGGCCAACGCGATTCGTTTCACCGCCGATGTGCTGAACGGGGTTCCATCGATCGTGATGGGCATCGCCGCGTATTCGCTGGTGGTGGTTCCGCAAGGGCATTTTTCGGCCTTTTCCGGCGGCGTGGCGCTGGGCATCATGATGATTCCGACGGTGTGCCGCACCACCGAGGAGATGCTGCTGATGGTTCCGAATGCGGTGCGGGAGGCGGCGTTGGCGCTGGGAGTGCCCAGATGGCGGTCGGTGCTGGCGATCACGGTAAGGACGGCCTCGGCGGGGATCATCACCGGCTGCATGCTGGCTTTTGCGCGCGTGGCGGGCGAGACGGCGCCGCTGATCTTTACGGCCTTCGGCAATGTGGGCTGGAGCGGCAAGCTGAGCGAGCCCATTGCGGCGCTGCCCTTGCAGATTTATGTTTATGCGCTCTCGCCCTACGACGAGTGGCACCGGCTGGCATGGGCGGGAGCGCTGGTATTGATTGTGCTGATTGTGCTTGCGGTATCGCTGGTGCGCTACGTGACCAGCCGCGGCGTTCTGAAGGGAGCGAGCTAAGTGGGCGTCGGCATCGAGGTAGTCAACCTGAATGCGTGGTATGGGACCAATCACAGCCTGCAGGACATCAATCTGAACATGCCAGGCAACCATGCGACGGCGCTGATCGGTCCCTCCGGTTGCGGCAAGAGCACGTTTGTGCGCTGCCTGAATCGCATGCACGAGACCAACCCAATAGCGCGCGTAACGGGCACGGTGCGCATCGGCGATCTGGACATCTACGAAGACGCCCAGCCGGTGGAGATCCGGCGGCGCGTGGGGATGGTCTTCCAGCGGCCCAATCCTTTTCCCACAATGTCGATTTACGACAACGTTTGCGCAGGGCTCAAGTTGAATGGATATAGCCACCGTCAGGCGCTGGACGAGATTGTGGAAAAATCGCTCAAGCACGCGGCCCTATGGGATGAAGCGAAGGATGACCTGAAGAAGAAGTCGGGCGCCAGCCTGAGCGGCGGGCAGCAGCAGCGGCTGTGCATTGCAAGGGCGTTGGCCGTGGACCCCGAGGTGCTTCTGATGGACGAACCGTGCTCGGCGCTGGACCCGGTATCGACCTCGAAGATCGAAGACCTGATCTTCCAGTTGAAGTCGCAGTACACTATTGTGATTGTGACCCACAACATGCAGCAGGCCGCGCGCGTGGCGGAGAAGACGGGCTTCTTTTTGAACGGGCGGATGGTGGAGTTCGACTCGACGCATAAGATATTCACCAACCCCAGCGACAAGCGCACGGAGGATTACATCACAGGCAGGTTCGGATGACGCGCATACGCTTTCAGCAAAGCCTCGACGATTTGAAGGAGCAACTGCTGGTGATGGCCGGGCTGGCCGAGCAGGCGATCCAGCGCGCCATCGAGGCCTATCGGGTGCGCGACCTGTCGATCTGCGACCTGGTGAGCCGGAGCGAGATCGCCATCAACCGGCTGGAGCGGGAGATCGACCAGGCGGCGCTGGACCTGCTGGCCATGGAGCAGCCCATGGCCATCGATCTGCGCTTCATTCTGAGCGTGATCAAGATCAATGCCGACCTGGAGCGGGTGGGCGACGCCGCCAAGAGCATCAGCGACCGGGTG
>JBEKCX010000140.1:0-7009 GCA_050014655.1 Occallatibacter sp.
GACGTTTGCAAGTTGCGCGAGGACGAGAACTATTGGCTACACGGAAAAGGGTTCGTTGTGCGCGGCCTGCCGTGGACCGAAAAGCAGCTTCGAGCCATTCCGCCCTTCGAGTTTGAGAACTGGGCCGTCATCGCATTGGGCGGCATTCCAAACAAGACGCAGGTTGGCGACATGGGAATCGACGGCCGCATCTATCCAGTCGGTTCCGAGCCGGCCGCCGCCGGAAGGGAAGCCGGGCAGCTTGACTTCATGGACGACTGGTATCCGATCCAGGTGAAACAGATGGACAAGATAGGCCGGCCGGACATCGACAAGTTTGAAGCCGCCATGATTCGAACCAAGCGGAAGAAGGGGTTCGTTGTGGGCTTCGACTTCAGCAGCGATGCAATAACAGAGATCAACCGATTCTTCCGAACCGAGCACACTGTGATTGTCCCGCTAACCGTGCGGGAGATTTTAGACGAGACCATCGCGCAAAAACTCGTCTGAGGCTCTTCGGCCGATGGGCTTTCGTAGAATTGGCACAGCAGTTATGTTGAGGATGTCCCCCCGCCTCGCATCCAGGCATGAAAGCTCTCGTTCATCGGGCGCGGTTTGGTCAGGTGCAGGGCGCAGCGAATGTGCCAGTAAGCACTTGATAAGTCCATCGCATGCCTCTCGTCGAATCCTAACGCTTTCAGTTTTGCCCGAATATCGTACTCGTCCCACCCGACACGCCGCTGATGTGCATAAACAACAAATAGATAAAACCTCCGCCAATCCAGCGGGTGCGGTGATTCCTTGTTGCATAGAACAGCGAACTGCCAGAGGCGGTGTTCTACGGTTCCTTTTCTGGGGCTATCGATTCTCTTCGCGTCCATCGGTTCATTCCCAAGTGCATTTCGGCGGGGCTCGTGCCTTTCAATGCGTCAAAGTCGAGACATGGGCACCCGCGATAGAGTGCCTTCGCGGTTCGGAGCGGCGGGTTCAGCGCGGAAAGCTGGCGTCAACAATCTCTTCCACCCGGCGCAGCCACTCGGCGCGCTGTTCGGGCGAGCTGACAATCACCACGCTGAAGGTCTCGCGGACGACGTTCTTCACGCCGCAAAACCCCAGAATGCACGTCTTCCAGAGCCCGTCGAGCGGGTCGCCGAAGGCTTCCATCTCGCGCTCCGGCGGAGTATTGGAAGTGTTGAAGACGACCGCCGTCCGCGCCCGCAGCAAGCCCACCGGCACTCCCTCGCCGTTATCGCCCGCCTGGAATTCGTAAGCCACGCCGGGACGAAGAACGCGATCGATCCATCCCTTCATGGCCGCCGGGGGCTGGCCCCACCAGTTGGGATGGACGAAGACCAATCCATCCGCGCGGCGCAACTCTTTGCAGTAGCCGGCAATATCCGGGGAGGGCGGAGCCTTCATGTCCAGCTCGGAGGCGGGCAGCAGCGGATCGAAGCCCTCTGCGCACAGGTCGTGGAAGCGGACAGTGTGCCCGTTGCGCTCCAGAGCGCGGCAGGCGGCATGGGCGATGGCGTGGTTGAAACTGCGCCCGTCGGGATGTGAGAGAATGACAGAAATCTCCATAGGCAACGCCAGCATAGCACAGGGGTTGGAAGCTGTTTTGTGCCGTGTGGCGGCTGGTTTGGACTCGACCCAAATGAGAAGGAATGGCGAGGGGGCGGGAACGGGGCGGCGCCTGGAGCAAATCACCCGAATGAACGTGGAGGGCATCTCAACCGGGAAGAAATCAACCATTGAAGTGTGATGTAGCTCACAGCGCATCGTCATTTGCGCTGCGTACTGTGACCTCCATTGATCGGCGAACCGTCGGCGGCTTCCCATGGATGTTCTTCCGTCACCAATGGTTCCTACCGTTGTCCGCAGACAGAGCAAAGAGCACATAGCGAGGTATTCATGGGGCAGTCAATTTGGAATTCCATGCAGCAAAAGGGCTACAGCCGCAGAGATTTTCTTCAATTCTGCGCCGCGGCCGCAACCGTGGCCGGATTCGGGCAAACCGGCGTAGCCCAGGTGGTCTCGGCCTTTGAGAAGAAGGAAAAGCCGGCCGTGGTGTGGCTGCACTTTCAGGAGTGCACCTGCTGCAGCGAGTCCTTCATTCGCGCCTCGCACCCCATCGTCGTGGATGCGCTGCTGGATGTGCTGTCGCTCAACTACACGGAGACGCTGATGGCGGCCTCGGGCTTCCAGGCGGAGAAGTGCCTGACCGACACCATCGAGAAGAACAAGGGCAAGTACATCGTGCTGGTGGAGGGCGCGGTGCCCACGCACGACGGCGGCGTCTATTGCATGATCGGCGGCAAGACCGCGGAATCGATTCTGCAGACCGTGTCCAAGGATGCGGCAGCAATCGTGGCCTGGGGCAGTTGCGCCTCGAACGGATGCGTGCAGGCTGCCCGGCCGAATCCGACCGGCGCCACTCCGATTTACAAGCTGGTGGACAAGCCGGTGGTGAACGTGCCCGGCTGCCCGCCCATCGCGGACGTGATGATGGCGGTGGTCACCCACCTGCTGGTGCTGGGCGAGGTTCCGGCGCTGGACAGCCAGGGCCGGCCCAAGGAGTTTTACGGACGCCGCGTTCACGATACCTGCTATCGGCGGCCCAACTACGACGCCGGCCTGTTCGTCGAGTCGTGGGACGACGAGAACGCGCGCAAGGGGTACTGCCTGTACAAGATGGGCTGCCGCGGTCCGGTCACCTACAACGCCTGCTCGGTGACCAAGTGGAACGAGGGCACCAGCTATCCCATCCAGTCGGGCCACGGCTGCATCGGCTGCAGCGAAGCCGGCTTCTGGGACAACGGCCCGTTCTATCAGCATCTGGCGGCGTTCCCCGGCTTCGGCATCGAGAGCACGGCGGATACGATAGGCGCGGTGGTGGGAGTGGCCACGCTGGCCGGAGTGGCCGCCCACGCGGTGATGACCAGCGTACGCAAACGAAGCGTGATTGCGGAAGTCCACGCTGAAGAACAAAAGGAGTCGTGAGGAGCTATGGCACGCGTCGTCGTCGATCCGGTAACTCGTATTGAAGGCCACCTGCGCATTGAGGCGGTGGTGGAAAATGGCGTCATCACCGACGCATTCAGCGCAGGCACCATGGTTCGCGGCCTGGAGAAGATACTCATGGGCCGCGATCCGCGCGACGCCTGGGCCATTACCGAGCGCGTATGCGGCGTGTGCACCACCGTTCATGCGCTGGCCAGCGTGCGCGCCGTGGAAGACGCGCTCGGCATCGCCGTCCCGCCCACCGCCGAGCTGATCCGCAATATCATGCTGACCACGCAATATGTGCAGGATCACGTGATTCACTTCTATCACCTTCATGCGCTGGACTGGGTGGATATCGTGAACGCGCTGAAGGCTGATCCGAAGAAGGCGGCGGAGCTGGCGGGATCGTTCTCCAAGTGGGACAAGAACACGCCTGCCTATTTCTCCGAGGTGCAGGACAAGATCAAGGCCTTCGCCGCCAGCGGGCTGGGGATCTTCGCCAACGGCTACTGGGGCCATCCGGCCTACAAGCTGCCGCCGGAGGTGAACCTGATCGCCGTGGCGCACTATCTAGACGCTCTCCAGTGGCAGAAGGAGATCGTGAAGATTCACGCCGTCTTCGGAGGCAAGAATCCGCATCCGAATTACCTGGTGGGCGGGGTTCCGTGCTCCATCAACGTGAACGAAGTGGCGGCCATCAACTCCGAGCGGCTGAACCTGGTCGGCCGGCTCATCAGCCAGGCGGATGAGTTCCTCAACCAGGTCTACATTCCCGATCTGCTGGCCGTAGCCTCCTTCTACAAGGATTGGGCAAGCTGGGGCGGCGGATTGACGAATTACCTCAGCTATGGCGAGTTCCCCACCAAGGGCTACGGCCAGCCGGATTCGTTCAAGTATCCGCGCGGGGTGGTGCTCAATCGCGACCTCAGCAAGGTTTATCCGGTCAACGCCACCGATTCCCAGGAGATCAAGGAGTACATCGCCAGCTCCTGGTACAGCTATGAAGGCGGAGACGGGGTGGGCATCCATCCCTGGGCCGGCGAGACGAAGCTGAACTACACCGGACCCAAGCCGCCCTTCGACACGCTCGAAGGGTACCAGAAGTATTCCTTCCTGAAGACTCCGCGCTGGAAGGAGAATGCGATGGAGGTGGGTCCGCTGGCGAGGTTGCTGGTGGCGTTCGCATCCGGCCGCACGGACGTGCAGGAACTGGTAAAGGCGACTCTGGGCAAGCTCAACGTGCCCGTAGCCGCGCTCTTCTCCACGCTGGGGCGCACCGCGGCTCGCGGCCTGGACGCGGCGCTGGCCATGATCTGGCTGAAGGAGTTCTACGGCGATTTGATGGAGCGGGTGAAGGTCAACGACGTCTCCACGTTCAATGGCGAGAAGTGGGAACCGAAGAGCTGGCCGGCGGATGCGGAGGGAGTTGGCCTGACCGAGGCTCCGCGCGGCGCGCTGGCTCATTGGATCAAGATTCACAACGGCGCCATCGCGAACTATCAACTGGTTGTGCCCACCACCTGGAACGGTTCGCCGCGCGACGCCAAGCAGCAGCGCTCGTCGTTTGAGCAGGCGCTGATCGGCACGCCGGTGGCGAAGCTCGAAGAGCCGGTGGAGATTATCCGCACCATCCATTCCTTTGACCCGTGCCTGGCCTGCGCCGTGCATCTGTACGATCCGCAGGGACGGCACCTTCACAAGATTTCCTTCGAGTGATGCGTATGAGTGCTACAAGAATTGGCGCGGGCGGCGCGGCGGCGGCAACTTATCCGGTCGAATATCAGCGCATCTATGTGTGGGAACTGCCGGTTCGCCTCTACCACTGGATCAACGCGCTGGCCATTGTGGCCCTGTGCGTGACCGGCTACCTGATCGGGGCGCCCATGCGCGCGTTCTACGCGGGCGAGGCCTACCAGCAGTACTGGTTCGGCTGGGTGCGGTTCATCCACTTCGCCGCCGGCTTCGTTTACGTATTTGTGACCCTGGGACGGCTCTACTGGGCCTTTGTGGGCAACAAGTACTCGCGGTGGAAGGTCTACCTGCCGCTGAAGCGCTGGCAGCAGAAGGAGATCGTGGACGTCATCACAGGCGACGTGCTGCAGGTGAAGCACGGGCCGATGACTACCGGGCACAACGCGATGGCGGGCTTCAGCTATTTCGTCACCTTCCTGGCGTTCATCTTCCAGACCTTTACCGGCTTCGCGCTCTACGCCGGCATGAGCAACGCGTGGTTTCCGCGGCTGTTTGTGTGGATTGTGCCGCTGATGGGCGGCGACGCCAGCGTGCGCTTCTGGCACCATCTTTTCCTGTGGTTCTTTGTCGCGTTTGCCGTAGTTCACATCTATCTGTCCTTCTATCACGACTACATCGAGGGCCGGGGAACCATCTCCGCAATCGTGGGTGGATGGAAGTTCGGGCAGACGCGCGAGAAGCATGACCACTAAGAAGACGCTGGTGCTGGGGCTGGGCAACGTCCTGATGGGCGATGAAGGCGTCGGCGTTCACGTGGTGCGGGCTCTGGAGATGCACACTCTGCCGGAGGGGGTGGAGTGCCTGGACGGCGGCACTGGCGGGTTCGTCCTGCTGGAGCCGCTCCAGAGCGCCGATCGCATTGTGATGGTAGACGCCGCGGCGGACGGCAACCCTGTAGGGACCGTTACGCGCACCACGCCGCGCTTCTCGCGCGACTATCCGCCCACGCTCACCGCTCACGACATCGGCGTCAAGGACTTGCTGGATGCCTTCTACATCCAGGGCGGCGAACGCGAAGTTGTGCTCTACGCCATCGCCATCGACCCCCAGCAGCCGATTCGGATGAGCCTCTCCGCCGAAGGCGCGAAGGCCGCGGAGGAGGCTGTGGAGCGGATTCTGGCCGAGCTGGCGCGCGCTGCCGCTTGATAAACGGCCCGATTGAGGTTCGTGGCATCCCACCCTTCGGTCGCCGCGGTCCGCCGCGGATGAAAGGATGGGGCACCCGGCACCCGCTGAAATAATCTGCAAAGTCTTGAAAATAAATATAGGGGGGTTGGAGTATTAATTTTGTGGTAAACACCGGGCAGGTCCGGGGTCTCCGGTTGGGCGACGGGGTTTCTCCGTTTTGCTCTGTTTTCATTGTGCGCCGGCGGAGGGATATGTTCCGCAAACCCCCGCCGGGCGGGCCCATTTCCTGAGTTTCGGAGATGGGTCTACAGGACGCCCCTGCAGGGTCGTGCCTTCCCAGGTCTCAAAATCGAGACCTGGGGCACCCGGCGTTCAGGTTTGTGGGGAACTGAAGACGGACGGTCGAGGGTCGTGGTATCCCACCCTTTCACGATAGGACTGTGAAAGGATGGGGCACCCTCATTGGTGGGGATTCAAGGGTGCGCCACCCGCCCTTTTGGGTGGGAGATCAAGGGTGCGTCACTCGCCTAGAGTCAGGGACGTCCGACTGATCCAGCTTCATGCGGATTTCCCAGCCCTCTTCTTCAACGACGGAAATCTCTTCAGCAGAATCCTATCAAGATCGACTGTCATTTGGGGTCCCTTCGCTGCATCATCATCTCCGCCTTGCTTCTTGTAAATACGCTGGACGGTTTTTAGCCCCTTTGTAAGTTCGTTATCGGTGATTGCCTTCTTGGCAGTTTTGAGCAACTGAGCGGGGTGGCAGTAAGTAGTACCTGCGAGATGACATGCGGCATAGCGCGCGAGATAAAACCGCAGGTTCCTCTGCTCAATAGCATCAAGTTTCTGATTCGGGTTCTCGATAAACTCATCCACACGCCGCAATATTCGGACGCATTGCAGGTATACTTCCAGTTCGTATGGCTTTTGCGATTTTGCTGGTGCCGAATTCTTATCGTAGTCGTCATGCCCAAATACCTGAAAACGCTTTGTCTCCTTTGCGACGTAGTCGCGGGGACGTCCCCGTGCGTCGTGGGGTTTCCCAAGGAGGATTGCTACTACCGCCTGGACAAGCGTGATAATGCTCACGATTTTTGTGATGTCCTCTTGCTGATCCTTATAGTGCCCCCTTCTGCGATCGTAGAAT
>JBEKCX010000141.1:0-7001 GCA_050014655.1 Occallatibacter sp.
ACCAACTCTGGGTGCCCCAGGTCCCGATTTTGGGACCTGGGATAGCTTGAACTCAAGGTACAGAATTATTTGGTCTCAAACCCAGCTAGGCTAAAAGCTGTACTCCGGCAGCACGCCAAGCGCGGCGGCCATGCGGAAGAAGCCGCGCATTCCTTCCAGGCACTCCTCGTCCAGCACATAGTGAATGTTGGCGTTGAGATAAGCGCGAATGGTCTCCGCGGGGATGGGGAGCTTCGCGGACCAATCGGTTACCAGCGCATCGATGTTCTGGAGGCCGTGGTCGCGGGATTGGATGAAGTCCTGGGCTATGGAATCCCAGGTCTCAGAGTCGAGACCTGGGGCACCCGCGGAGTTGCGAGGCGCAACGCCCCAGACGGCGGAGACCAGGGGAAGGCCGGTGAGGGCGCGCCACTCTTCGGCGAGGTCGTGATAGACGAGCTCTTCGCCGGTGCGCGCGAAGCGATTGGAGCGATCTTCCAGAGCCAGCAGGGCGGGGTCGCCGATGAGGATGGCGGCGTCGGCTAGCTGGAGCATGGCGTCGAGGCCGGCAGTCGCGGGCAGGAAGGGGACGGCGGGGTTGCCCCACTTGTGGAAGAGGATGCGGGCGTAGGCCAGAGTGGTGCGGCTGGCGGTGTCGGCGGCCACCGAGCGCAGTGCGGCAAGCGGCTGGGCGGCGCGGCGGATCAGCCGCAGGGAGCGCACGCGGCCTTTGGACGCGATGGCGCAGCCGGGAAGGATGCGAAGGCCGGGCGTGGCGGCGAGCGCGGCGATGGGGATGAGGCCGATGTCGGCGGCTCCCGAGGCCAGGCGGGCGGCGCATTCGGAGGGCGACATGCGGTCGATCCGGTAGCGCAGAGCGAGCGGGGCGTCCAGAGGCGGGTGCTCGAAGTCCCACATCAGGGGCGCGGGATTCAGGAAGTTGATAGCGGCGACGCGTAGCCGGGAATGTGGGATGGAAGTCACGCACTCCTAGAGTACCAACGCTGGGCGGGAGAACGCCGGAGCGTTTCTGCGATGTGTAAGGGGCGGCGGATTGCGCGGGTTGGAAGTCTGAGGTTCAGGGCGGGGTAGCGTGGCAGTTTCCGGTTTGCCGGTAATAAACAAGCGACTGCTATCTACCCGGGATTTCGGGGGGCCAAGCTCCGATCACTTGGTCGTCGAGCGGTTTGCGATGCGCTTCAAAATCAGACCTGGATAACGCATACGCCCAGGACACAATGGATTCCATAGACGTGACGGATTTCCACCGTCCCGCGCTGTCCCCGTCGAAATACAAAACAGTATTTGTGTGCGGATTCTTTGGTCGCAGCAGGAGTGCGCGATTTCCGGCCTTATTCCTGACGAGCACGAGTTCGCATGCTGCTTCGCACACGGATGCGAACGCCGGCTGATCTTTTAGGACCTGGTCGACAGTTGTTGCACCTGCAGGCATCAACATGAGCGAGTCGACAAATTGAGCTTGCGCGGAACTGGTGGTTGATTTTGCCCCGAAGTGAACGATTGTGACGTACATCCGATCGGGGAGAGCCGTCAGGTGGTACACGTCCCAGAGACCCGTTGGAACGCCGACTAAGGCGTTGTCGTCGCCTGGAGCCACCAAGAAGGGTCCGAACCGTTTACCAAATGCTGCGGCAACCGCCGATTTCGGCGTGCCGATGCTGAGTTTCAGGCTGGGAGCGGGCTCCTGAGATGAGAGAAGGGATCCACAAATGAGAACAGTGCACAAACTGAGGACAATTCGCATAACCGGAACTCCTCTGAAACCGATCAGGATCTACCAAATTCTCTCACCTCGGCGTACAACGGCGGTTTGTCGCCAACCCGGAGACTGCGCCGTTGCCCTGGGTTCTCGGACGGCGGCTTGACACCGGCGCTCCGGCGGGGATACCGTGAGCGAGATTGTCCTTGAAGCTGTTTTACTGTTCCCTGCAAGAAATCCCCATCTGCGCCGATCACAGAAACGAGAAACCTGACGATGACGACTCTGCCTCTTGACGTGGTGGGAGCCTCGGCTGTCCCTCTGGACGAGGATCGGCTGGCGTGGCTGGCGCTGGCGCTGGCGCCAGGGCTGGGGCCGAAACGGATTCTGGATGCGGTGGCGCAGTTGCAGGCGCCCGGCCAGATATTCACCCTGCCGTTGACGGCGCTGGAGGGGTTGCGGTTTCCGGCCGAGGCGGCGCAGTTCATCTTCGACGGCAAGGCGCGCCAGGCGGCCGAGGAGGAGTGGGCGCGCGTGGCGGCGCAAGGGGCGACGCTGGTGACATACAGTTGCGCGGAGTATCCGGAGCGGCTGAAGGAGATTTACGATCCGCCGCCGGTGCTTTGGGTGCGCGGAGCGGTGAGCCTGCTGAGCCGGCCGGCGATTGCCATTGTGGGCACGCGGCATCCCAGCCCCTACGGGTCGGGCGTGGCGGAGATGCTGGCGCGGGACCTGGCCGCGCGGCGGCTGCTGGTGGTGAGCGGAATGGCGCGGGGCATCGACAGTTGCGCGCACCGCGGAGCGCTGGCGGCGCGCATGCCCACGGTGGCGGTGTGGGGAACGGGCATCGACGTGGTTTATCCCAAAGAGAACAAGAAGCTGGCCGAGGAGATACTGGCGACCGGCGGGGCGATTGTGAGCGAAGTGCCGATGGGGACGTTTCCGGCGCCGCAGAACTTTCCCCGGCGCAACAGGATCTTGAGCGGGTTGTGCGTGGCCGTGCTGGTAGTGGAGGCGGCGGAGAACTCCGGCACGCGGGTGACGGCGCGCTGCGCGGCGGAACAGAACCGGGACCTGTTTGCGGTGCCGGGAAACGTGACCAGCAAGGGCTCGTGGACACCCAACACGCTGATTAAACAGGGGGCCAAGCTGGTGGCCACCTGGGAAGACGTGTGGGAGGAGCTGCCCTCGCAGGTCCGGCTGGAGCTGGAGGCCGAGGCGCCGGCTGAGTCCAAATCGGAGACCACCGCATCTCTGCTGCCGGACCCGGTTTTGCGGCCTCAGGAGGCCATGGTGCTGGAGGTTCTGCGCGCGGACGAGAGCCTGCAGATCGACGAGATTCTCGAGCTGCTGGAGACGCAGTTGACGTCTTCCGAGGTGTTTACGGCGCTCTTCGAGCTGGAGATGGCGGGGCGGGTGCGGTGTTTGCCGGGGAAGAATTACGTGCGGACGATGTGAGTGGGCCCGAGGCGCGGTTTTCTTCAAGGCATCGAGGTCGAGTGTCAAGTTCCGGGACATGGCTTGCACATTGTCTCTGGACATCCTTTACAGATTGCCTGACTGCTTTTCGTTCTATATACGGCGATCTGCGAGAGCGGCTCATCGCGGAGGGGAGTTCGCGGACCAGGGCGGCGCAGTATCTCTGGAACCCAACCACGATGTCCTCCGCGAACCGCACGACGATAACATCGCCACGCGCCTGCCTTTTCCGCCATGCCTGCACGCGGAGATCGAAGACGGAATGGAGCGGGCTCTGCCGTTTGCGTTATTCTGCTTGAGGCAGCCGCCTTCGCTCAGCCAGCCGCACGATGGGATTCTGACAGTCGGAGCATGCCTGTTTCTTCTTAGAACGCGAATTGTACTCCGAAGAGCCTTAGCGGCGTCCGCCGACCTTGAGGGGGAAAAGCCATGTCGTTCGCATCCAGTTCGCCGAGCCAGCGGCCTGCTATCACAGAGGCTGCGGGAACGCTCCCAAGCCGATCATTTACCCAGGCCGCCATCTATGGATGGCTGAGTTTCGCCATTTTACTGTTTCTTTTGCAGGCTCTCCCTTATCTCTCCTATCGCTGGGTGACGGATGAAAGCTGGTACACCGGGCCTGCCTATTCAATTGCCCACGGCAACGGAGTCGCGAATCCCGCTATCGGTCCAAATGACCTGGAGAATCATTTCGATGCCCGGCCTCCCGGAACCGCGATCGTCATAGCCGCGGCCATCCGGCTCTTCGGGACAGGTCAGATACCCGCCCGCTTGGGATCGATTCTAGCCGGGCTGGCGATTGTCCTTCTAACCTATCGCCTGGCGCGCGACGTGATCGGGGAAGAGGGCGCCCTGGTCGCTACATTTCTTGTAGCAACCGACAACCTGATTGTGCTCACTTCCCGCTCCGCGCGACCCGAAGCTCTTACCACCATGGCGGTCCTGGCCTCGCTGCTTGCGATGAAGCAGTATGCCCGAAATGACCGCATCGCCTGGGCTTTTCTGAGCGGCCTGCTCATCGCCGTGGGAACCATGTTTCATGTTACGCTATTGGGGTACATCGTTTCCTTTGGCATTCTGGCTATTGTTCTCGATCGCAGGCGCGGAGCATTCCCGCTGAAGGGCGCAACCGGCTATGTTATTGGATACATTCTCGGGCTGTTACCCTTCGCCGCCTGGATACTGACCGCTCCCTTGGGAGGCGCCGGCTTCCGCCAAGAGTATCTCAGCCGCGCCGCGGGCACACCACTCTGGTCGAGATTCCTGCAGGAGGGGCATCGCTACGCCGACCTGCTTGGCCTCAACAGGCTGCACGGGGTTGGGCTGGAATCCGTTCCCGTCCGACTCCCCATACCGCTCTTTTTCCTGGCGGCCAGCTTTCTCCTCTGGAAGATGCGCCGGCAATGGTTTTATCTTGAGTTACTCCTGCTAACCCCTACTGTGTTCTGGCTTGTTTACACGGTGAACAAGGATTCGCGCTATCTTGCGCTCCTTGCGCCCGTCTTTGCCCTGGCCATAGGCACCGCAGTCGCCGCCACTGGTTCGAACCGGAGACTGCATCGCGCCGTCCTGGTCCTCTCTTGCCTCGTGGTCGCGGCGCAGATGTCAGCAAACTTTCTGCTGTTGCATGACGCCCGCAACGCGGATTACGGCAAGGTTGCGGCGGAGCTGCGCAGTGTGATTCCCCCAGGCCAGACTGCTTACGGAACCATAACCTTCTGGCTCGCGCTCCACGATCAGCCGTATATCTCCTACGAACGCACCGAACCCTGGATGGCGGCCAACCAGTTCCACGCCCGCTACTTCATCACGGGCGACCGTGTAATGACCAATGGATTTCGAGGAGACGAGGCGTTTTATGAGAGCCTCAGGCGAAGTATGGCCGAGGTGATCGCCCAAAGCAAGCTAGTCGGCCACTTTCCTGACCCTTACTATGGTGACCTGAAGGTCTACGAGCTATATGCGCCCTGAGCATGCACCCACGAAGCGCTTCTGCCGTCAGGCTAAACTCGCGCTGGGCAAGAATGCCCTGCGACCGCAAGAGAATAATGGGAGTATCGCTGTAGCCCGATGCGCCATCGCGCCAATCCGGGCGCCCTTGGCGGCATCGAATGGCTTCGCCCGTTAGCGTGAGCTCCGATCGGCCATTGCGCGCGTGACGAATCTGCGGTAAACAGCTAGGCGCACGGAACAGAGTCTAGGCGCGCGCGACAAGTGGACTTCTCGGCTGGCGCAGGGCAAGGAGCTGAATTTGGACTGGAGACTCAAAGGACTAACTCAAAAAGGCTTGAGCTTGACGCCTGGCGGGCGGCGGCTCAACACTTGGCTTCAGCACGCATTCGGTGGCATGCGCGATTTTGACGGCAACGTTGGAGGCAAACTCGTCGATTGGACTACGAGCATGGGCTACCTTTCCGATGTGAATTTCAGCGTGAGCGGGGCGCGGCTCATGGAGATTGGTACTGGCTGGCATCCCGCGCTTCCAGTTTGCTTCGCCCTGGCGGGAGCGGATTCGATAGCGACCTTCGATATCGTTCGATTGATGGGCGAAACCGTAACCTCCCGGCTCCTCGAAAGCCTCGAAGAACACCTCCCAAAGATCGCGGACCTCGCGGGAAAGAGCTTGGCCGAGGTTCATGCCAGACTCCTCGAACTCCGTCAGTCCAGCAATCTCGGCGAGTTGCTTGGCAAGAGCCGCATTGAGTACTTCGCCCCGGCCGATGGGCGCGCTACTGGGTTGGAATCTGACTCGATCGATCTTGTCTACTCCAACAGCGTCCTGGAGCACGTCCATCGGGACGAGATTCGCGGCCTGATGGAAGAAAGTTTCCGGGTGCTCAAGCCTGAGGGCTTGGCCATGCATAACGTGGGCTGCAACGACCATTATGCGTTCTTCGACAAGTCCATCTCCTTCGTCAATTTTCTGAGGTATGGGGAGCGGGAATGGAGGTTATGGAACAACCCGATCCAATACCAGAACCGCTTGCGCGCGCCGGAGTTCCTGGACCTGGCAGCACAGGCGGGCTTTGAGGCGATCTACAAGAGAACCCATGTTCGCCCCGGCACGCTCGAGGCGCTGGCTGACATGCGTATCGCCCCTCAGTTCGATCGTTTCTCCAGAGATGAACTCGCGGCGACAACGGTAGACTTCATCGCTCGGAAGCCGGCGCGTTAGGCACCATAGGCACCTGCAGCGGGTTTAGCCATGGTTGAAGAAACAGATTGGGATTCTCGAAGGTCAACGCTCGCTAGACCGGCTGGCTCTCTATCACTGAGTGCCGCTTCTTCATCTTGAGGAAAGGGGTCTCGAAATAGCGGTACGAGAGCGCCGCCATCAGAACGGTCAGCCCGAGGGCCAGAACACCCTTCAGAAGGTAGATCGGACTCTTGAAGGAGGCGAGATGCCCGATCAGCAGCTTGCCCGTCAGGTAGGCCGCAAAGCGATGATAGACGTAAAGTCCATAGGAGATACGCCCCAGGTAAACAGCCCATCCGGGGAGCAGCCTTGGACTAACGCCCAGAAACGCAACGAGCGTCAAGACGCACCCCAGCGCAGCCAGCGCGTACCCGCCAATGAGCGGCCAACTGCCGGGGCTCTTCTCGTAGTTGGCAAAATGCACATGTAGCCCATAGCAGGCGTAGAACCAGCAAGAACAGGCGCCAGCTAGCATAATCAGCCGTTGCCAGAGTGGGATTCTAGGCAATCGCCCGCGCAGAACAAGACATAACAAGATGCCGGCGGCGAAACACTCGAACTGCACGAAGGAGTTGAACCAGATGGCAAGATCGGACGCCTCCACCTTGCCCAGGTAATAGAGACAGG
>JBEKCX010000142.1:0-6968 GCA_050014655.1 Occallatibacter sp.
GACAACCGTAAACATCGCCACGTTTGCGCCGATGCCCAGCGCCATCACCAGCATCGCAATGGCCGCAAAACCCGGCGAGCGCTTGAGCGTGCGCGCGCCATAGCGCACGTCGCGCCACAGCAGTTCAAGCCCGGTCCAGCTCCACGTGGCGCGCGCCTGCTCGCGCAGCAGCGCGGGATTGCCGAAGGCCCGCAGCGCCGCGAATCGCGCCTCTTCCGCGCTCATCCCGGCGGCGAAGTTCTCGGCGATCTGTTGCTCCAGGTGAAAGCGCAGCTCTTCGTCGAGGCGCGCTCCTGCCTGGCCGCGTCGAAAGAGCATTTGAATCCGAATTCTCAATTGCGCGATCCAGCGCATGTTTCGCTCCTTCTGTTGAAGGGTACGGGCTTCAGCCCGTACGTGAATTGTCCAAAAAATCGCCTGGGCTTTAGCCCTGGAGGCAGAGTTCTCTCAAGCCTCGGTCACAATCAGGTCGATGGCCGCCGAGAGCCGGTTCCAGTTGGCTGTTTCCTTCTCCAACTGCCCACGGCCCGCGGCTGTGAGCGAGTAGAACTTCGCCTGACGGCCGGTCTCGCTCTCCGCCCACTTGGCCTCGATCCACCCCTGCTGTTCCAGCCGGTGCAGGGCGGGGTAAAGCGAGCCCTGCTGCACCTGCAGCACCTCGCTTGAAAGCTGTTGAATGCGCTTGGCGATGGCCCACCCGTGCATCGCTTGAGGCGAAAGAGTCCTCAGGATGAGCAGGTCGAGCGTCCCTTGTACAAGATCGTTTGGTTTTCCCATACCTAGATTATCTACAACAAAGTAGTGTAGACTGTCAAGGTATCGCGGCAACATTTTTTGCTGTGTGGGCAGTTGAGGGTTCTGAACCTGACATAGGGAAACCGCTAAACCGCGACTCGCCGCACTCGCGCGCCAATCCGCGTGAAGACCTCCCACGGAATCGTGCCCGCGGCTTCGGCGTGGTCGAAGGCGGTAATGGTCTCGCCGCCCTGGCTTCCCAGGATCACCACCTCGTCCCCAGCCTCGACTCCGGCAATCTCCGTCACGTCCAGCACCGCCTGGTCCATGCTGATGCGGCCCACGAGGGGCGCTCGCTGGCCGCGCACCACCAGGCTGAAGCGGTTACCCAGCCGCCGGTCGAGGCCGTCGGCGTAACCCGCCGCCACCAGCGCCAGCCGCATCGGCTCCGTGGCAACAAAGGTTCCGTTGTAGCCCACCACCGCGCCGGCTGGAACCGCGCGCACGCTCACCACCTCGGTCTTCCAGCTCATCACCGGCTGTAGACCGGCGAGCGCCGCAACCAGGCCCTCCGGCTCCGTTCCCGGCTTGAAGCACGGTTCAAAGCGGGGCGCCAAACCATAGAGCGTCAGCCCCGGCCGCAGCATTGCCTTCATCCCGTGCCGGCCAGCCAAAGCCGCAATCCTCCCCGCTTGGCCCGACAGTGATGCGGCGGAGTTGCCCACATTCAGCCAATCCGGGTACAGCCCGAGAGCCTCAATCCGTCCCAACGCCTCGTCCAATCGGGCAAGCTGCTCCGCGGTCACCAGGCCGTCGGCCTCGTCGGCGGCAAACAGGTGAGTCATCACGCCTTCGAGCCTCAACGCCGACTCCAGGCCCAGCCGCGCCAACAGCGCAGCAAGATCATCCGGGCTCACACCCTGGCGGCTCATCCCGGTATCGATCTCGACATGCACAGGGATCGACCCGGTTCCCGCCCCAGCCCGGTGCGCGGCTCCTTCAAGCTCGTCCAGTTGACCCGGCTCCCAGACCACCGCCGTGAGCCGGTGCTCGACCACCGCCGTGCCTTGTCCGGCAAAGACGCCGCCAATCACGAGCACCTGCGCCTCGGGACACAGCCTGCGCGCCGCAACGCCCTCTTCCACGCTGCTCACGCCCAGCCACCGGGCCCCCGCGCGCGCCGCCGCCGGAGCGCAGATTTCGAGGGAGTGCCCGTAGGCGTTGGCCTTGACGATGGCCAGCAGCTCCGCCTGCCCCGCGGCAAGGCTGACAAGCAATCGATAGTTTTCTTCGAGGGAACGGGCGCGAATCTCAACCCAGCAGGGGCGCATTGGCATCGGGCTGTCCAATCCTCAGTTTATCGCGAGCCGGCGACCCTCCTCAGCGGAGCAGCGCAAAGGCCACTACCGTCTCACCCTTCCCGCCAATCTCGTCCAGCAGCCCCGCCTCCAACTCATGCGGAACCGGCATCTCGCAGCGGGCAACCTCAGCCTCGCTGGCCCCCGCAAAACAAAGCTCGCAGTGGCCGAGCGCCATGCCGCCGCCCATCCCGGCTTCCATGCGAACGGGCGGGCCGAAGACCCTGCACGTCATGGGCCTCCAGGCGTACAGATCGCAGCGCCCGGTGGCTGGATCGAGCGCCGGGCAGGCCGCTTCATCGGCAAACTCCTCAAACCTCTCCCGTTCCTGTTGGGAATCGCCCAGCAGACCCGTCTGCGCATCGCCGGGAAAACCCGCCCCGTGCTCGGCAATCCAGTCTTGCGCCCGACGGACGATCTCGGCCCCCAAATCCGGCTCAGCGCCTCTGACCGCTCTTATGCCGGCTTGCAGGCGCAGAGCATCCAGCGGACTGATCGCAAATGCCCCATAACAGCACTGCGTACAGCCCAGGCGGCAAACCAGCCACTCTCCCGCCCGCCGCGCCGCATCGGCCAGCGCCGCGTCCACTATCTGAACGAGTTCCGAGTCGCGTCCCGGCACTTGCATGATGGCCAGAATACCCCTTCGAGCCGCCTTCTCGCTCCTATTGCCCTTAACGGCAATCTTGCGATACTCTGCCCTCGGAAACCTGGAGGTCCCCATGCCCGAATCCCGCAGCACCGTCATCCCCGGACACCGCTACCGCAACGCCCCGGCCGCCATCGACTGGCTATGCCAGGTCTTCGGCTTCACCCGCCACGCCGTTTATGAAGGTGAAAACGGAACCATCGCCCACGCCGAACTCGTCCTCGGCGGCGGCATGATCATGCTTGGCTCCCAAAAGGACGACGAGTTGGACAGCAGCTTCAAATCCCCCGCCGAGTTGGGCGGCTGCGAGACTCGCAGCGCCTATATCGTGGTGGCAGACGCCGACGAGGTCTATGCCCGCGCCTTAGCCGTCGGGGCCACCATCGTCCGCCCGATTGAGGAGAAGCCCTACGGCAGCCGCGAGTTCGCCGTGAAAGACCCCGAAGGCCATTCCTGGAGCGCGGGCACCTACGACCCCTGGGCCGCGCGCGAGTAGAGCGTCGCACCCGGCGAGCCGTCAGTCCGGGATAGGTGTACGATTGATCGCATGGCAAACTATCGCGTCGTTCTCCGCCGCTCCGAGGAAGGTTACAGCGTCTCCTGCCCCGGCCTGCCCGGCTGCTGGTCGCAGGGAGCAACCGAAGAGGAGGCTCTCGCGAGCATCCAGGTCGCCATTCGCGAGTATGTCGAGGCCGCCGAGGAGTTGTCGCGGGGTGACGAAAGCCGCCTTGTCGAGGTCGCAATTGCTTGAGCTGGCGATTCCAAGCCCCATGGATTCTCGTTCGGCTGCCGCGCTCAAAGAGTAACGTCGACCATCAATCTTCCCACTCGCGCGACTTGGCCCTATCGTTGGTTCCTGCTGGCTGTTCTGCTGTATGAACGGATTCAGCGCTGCTGGAGTGAGTCGTTCCCAAACTGCCGGGAATCAACCATCTGAGAGCCGTGGCTGCGCTGGAGAAGGCAGGCTTTCGCATTCTTCGCGAAGGCGCGCACATTGTGATGACAGAAGGATGCAGAATCTCGACGATTCCCCGCCACAACCCAGTCAATGCCTTCACGATGGGCGGCATAGTAAGGGATGCCGGGCTGACCCTGGAGGAGTTTCGCAAGCTGTTGTAGATCCACATCCGCGTCGTTCGCCGAATTCACCCGGTTCCCCGATCCAATCCTCCCCACTTGAGCGTCAGTGTCGCCTCCAGCGCCTCGGCAATGGACATCCAGACCCAAAAGACGTACCTTTCTCTCTAGGAGAGGTTCCTTTTCCGCCGCTCGATCTTGACTTTGGTCCCTCCTGGCTCGCAGCTGAGCCTAAGGCCGGCGGATCGGCCCCGATCTCTGAATTCCGGCTATTCCCCGTTCGATGTTCCCCGTTCCCCATTCCACACCAGGAGGTTTCTCGTGAAGACGCTGCTTCTCTCCGTTCTGGCCGCAGTCCTTGTGCTCTCGGTCGTGCTGGTCACAGTCCACGCCGCGGATCAAACCATGCCAACCGTCGGGCAGGTTGCGCCCGGATTCACTCTCCCATCCCAGGATGGCTCGCAAATCTCGCTGGATAGCTTCCGCGGAAAGTGGGTCGTGCTCTACTTCTACCCCAAAGACATGACCAGCGGCTGCACCATCGAGGCCCACAACTTCCAGCGGGATCAAGCCAAATACGACGCCGAGAACGCCGTAATTCTAGGCGTGAGCGTGGACACTGCCGACAGCCACAAGCAGTTCTGCACGAAGGAGGGCTTGACCTTCCGCCTGCTCGCCGATCCGGAGCACAAGGTCGTCGATGCTTACGGCTCACTGGGCCACTTCGGCCCCATGACCATCGCCAGCCGCAATACGTTTCTCATCGATCCGCAAGGCAGGATCGTGAAGGTGTGGACTAAGGTTGAGGTCCAGCACCACTCCGAGGAAGTGCTGGCTGCGATCGGCGAAATGAAGAAGCAAGCCGCTATGATGAAGTGAATCGCTGCGATTCCGGCATCGGGGCGGTGGCGTGTTTCTTGGTGAAGCCCAACAGCGACTCACGCCCAGGGAGGATCGTATGCCTACACAGCATGCTCGCGACTTCCGCGCGGAGCTGAATGCCTTGCGCGCCAAGCTGCTCACGCTTCCGCCCGAGCTTGCTTGCACTCCCTGGCGCGCGGGCGGATGGACGCGCAAACAGATCGTGGGGCACCTGCTCGATTCGGCGGCCAACAATCGCCAGCGCTTTGTACGCGCCGCCATCGACGGCCACTACGCTGGCCCGAAGTACGCGCAGGATGCGTGGGTAGAAGCGCATGGCTATGCCGGCCAGAGCTGGGAAACTCTGCTGCGCTGGTGGGAGACCGAGCACGAGATTCTCGCCGCCGCGGTCGATAACATCCCCGAAGAACGGCTCGATGCAAGCTGCACGATCGGCGACGACGCGCCGGTTTCGCTGCGCTTTCTCGTCGAGGATTACCTCAGGCACGAGCGCTGGCATTTCGCCCAACTCACCTCCGCCAGCGAAGCCTGCTGAGGCCCACCGCTGCGTCCAGACGCAAAAGAGCCCGGCTCCATGCCGGGCTCCTTTGCTTGCCTTGACCTGCCTGCTGCCGTTCTTACTTCTTTGCCTTCTTTGCCGCTGCCTTTTTCGCGGGAGCTTTCTTTGCAGGTGCTTTCTTGGCAACCGCCTTCTTTGCCGCCGCCTTTTTCGCGGGAGCCTTCTTGGCAACTGCCTTCTTCGCCGCTGCCTTTTTCGCAGGAGCCTTTTTCGCAGGAGCCCTCTTGACAACCGCCTTCTTCGCCGCTGCCTTCTTGGCGGGCGCCTTCTTTGCTGCTTTCTTTACAGCCAATGGTCTACCTCGTTTGATTGGTTTGCTAGCGCGCTTGCTGGCCGCGGCCTTCTTTGCCGCTGCCTTTCCGCCCCTTGCGCCAGTGCTCTTCTGCTTCTTGACGGACTTTCTGGCGGCCTTTTTGGCCACAACCTTTTTCGCGGCTGCTTTCTTGGCCGGAGCTTTCTTGGCAACCGCCTTCTTGGCCGGAGCCTTCTTCGCGACGGCCTTCTTTGCCGGAGCCTTCTGAACCGGCACTGCCGCAACAGGGGGCTGTTCGACCGGAGCTGCCGCGACCGGAGCTGCCGGCACTGGAGCTACCTCAACCGCAGCCTTCTTCGCAGCCTTCTTTGTTGCAGGCTTCTTCTTCGCGGCCTTCTTGGCGGCCGGCTTCGACGAGGGTTCTTCCACGACTACGAGCACAACCTCTTCTGCCGCTCCCTCGTCGTCGTCCGAGGAGATCAGCACGCCGGATGTTTCAACCACGTCGTCTTCTTCGCCATCGAACTCATCGCCAAGATCCGAGACCGATTCTCTCGGCTCCTCATCGGGCTTGCCGCCACTCATCGCATACATTCCGAATACTTCTTCCATCCGATTGCCTCCAGCGGCTCGCCGCTGCGGTTATTTTGGTTTTCCTCTTCGCGCGGCGGGCGCATCCGCTCCGCCTGCGAAAGCCCTTGTAGCAATAGCATGACTGCAAGCACCATCAAATGACAAGTGTGCAATGAGTTACCTGGGCTGTTTTTTTCTCCTCGCGGAAGAACTGCTCTTCGCGGCAAGCTACTGTGCGCTGCTGTTTTTTGCGCTCGCGGTACCCGCCGATGTCCCGGCCTTGTGCGCAGGCGCCTTCTTCGCGGCCGACACACCGCTCTTCTTTGCGGATGCAGGCCCGCCGGCCTTTGCGGCAGGACCCTTCGCCGCGGCCGCTGGATGTGGCTTTGCGCCCGTCGCGGCGCTGGCGCCGCCGCGATGGCTGTGGGCCGAGTGCGTCGCGCTCACAGGCTCGGCCACGTGCAGCCTGCGGCCTGGCTCAACCTTGATGCCGGCGATGTTGTTCCAGCGCCGCAACTGGTTCAGCGAGACGCCGAAACGATCCGCGATGGTCACCAGCGTATCGCCCCTGCGCACGGTGTAAAGGGCCATGCGCGCCGGCGGCGCGGCTACCGGGGCCAGCGGAATCGCCAGCGCCTCGACGCCCTGCAGGCTGTCGCTCGAGCGCAGTTGATTGGCCGCTGCCAACGCCGCCTGGGGAACGCTATACTCGCGCGCCACCGAGGCCAGCGTGTCCTCTGCGGCAACGCGATGGTAGCGCCATGCGTTGCGCCTGGCCGCGGGAATGGCCTCGATGCGCTGGGCAAACAGCGTGGCCGTGCCCGCCGGCAGGTGCAGATCGCATGCCGCGTCCGGCGGCGTCGCCATGCGCAGCACGCTGGG
>JBEKCX010000143.1:0-6926 GCA_050014655.1 Occallatibacter sp.
ATCTGCGCGGCGGTTGTGGAGCAGGTTCTCCCACCAGTGGCGCACCACCAGCTCCGGCACCAGCACGCAGATCTTGGTGAAGCTGGATTCCTTCTCGACGGTCAGGATGTAATTGACCAGCGGCGCCAGGACGTAGCGGAAGGGCGACTGCAGAATATCGAGTTGGGGAACGCACTTGCCGGCCTCGCGCAGGGGAGCGGCCACGTCCCTTTCCCAGTCCTGGGAGATCTCGTCCGTCTCACCGGAGGTCTGGACGTGAATGCAGCGAATATCGCAGGACATTCCCAAGGCAAAGCTGAGGGCCTTCTCGGTAATGCGGCTCCAGCGGTCGATGGGCAGCACGACGATGGGCTGTGTGACCTGGGCGGGGAGGATGGGCCGGTCGAGGGCGGTCTCCTTGTCCACGCGGAGGTAGTGGCGCTTGACAGCGCGCATGAGCAGGATCATGACCACGATGAGCAGCGCCGTGATCCATGCGCCGTCCATGAACTTGGCCACCAGGACCACCACGGCGGTGATGCCGGTGGCCACGGCGCCCAGGCCGTTGACCAGCATATGCGGCACGCGGCCCTGGCGCTTCCAGTGCATCACCATGCCGGCCTGCGAGAGGGTGAAGGCCATGAACGCGCCAATGGCGAAGAGGGGAATCAGGCGGTCGGTGACGCCGCCGAAGACGATGAGCAGCAGCGCGGTGAGCGCCACCAGCACGTAGATGCCCCAGGAGTAGAGCAGCCGGCGGCCGCGCAGCAGGAAGATGTGGGGCATGTAATCGTCGAGGGCGATGGCGCGGGTGAGGCGGGGAAAATCGGCAAAGGCGGTGTTGGCGGAAAGAGCCAGCACCAGCAGCACCGAGCCGATGGTGATGTAGTAGAAGACGCCGTGGCCCATCACCGCGCGCGTCAGCATGGAGAGCACGCTCTCGTAGCCGGGCGCGGCGGGGTTGGTGGCGGCGATGCCATAGGCGCGGCAGAGCAGGGCGATGCCGGCCAGCAGCGTTGCCAGCAGGACGATGATGATGGTGAGCGTGATCTTGGCGTTCCTGCGCGTGTCGTCGCGGAAGGCCATGACGCCGTTGCTGACCGCCTCGACGCCGGTCATGGCCGTGCAGCCGGAGGAGAATACTTTGAGAATCAGCCACCAACTAACCAAGGCGATGGGCGCGGGGATCGCCGGCAGCGGGGTGACCGGATGGAGATGGCCGCCGCTGCTCACGACCTGCCACGCGCCCGCGGCGATCACGATCAGCAGCGTGCCGGTGAACAGGTAAGTGGGAATCATGAACACTACGCCCGTGTCGTGGACGCCGCGCATGTTGACGAGGGTGAGGATGAGCAGCACAGCCAGGCAAAGTTGCAGCGTATAGGGCTGCAAGCCGGGAGCGGCGGAGATGAGCGCGCCCACGCCGGCCGAGATGCCCACCGCGGCGGTGAGGATGTAGTCGATCATCAGGGCCGCGGCGGCCAGCAGGCCCGCGCCTTCGCCCAGGTTCTGCGAGGCCACGGTGTAGGAACCGCCACCCTTGGGATAGGCGTCGATGGTCTGCCGGTAGCTGAAGTAGACGACGATCAGCAGGGCAATGATGGCGGCGCTGACCGGCACGATGTAGCGGACGCCGAGCAGGCCCAGCGGGATGAGCAGCGTGAGCGCGGCCTCGGGCCCGTAGGCGGCGGAGCTGAGAGCGTCGAGGCCAAAGACGGGGATGCCGGCGACGGGGCCGATGTGCTCGGCGCGCTCCTCACTGGTGGCCAGCGGGCGGCCGAACAGCAGGTTCAAGACGCTTGAGGGTAAGGCCATGCGCAGTTTCGTCCTGCAGCCGGAAAGTTGGGGCAGGGAAAAATGGCTGCCGAGGGCATTGTCTCATGGGGCGGCTCAAGCCCGTTGGAGCGCGAGGTTGCCGCCTTACTGGAAGTAGGCCGCGTTCTTGGCGGCGAAGTGCGCCTTTTCCGGGGGCAGATCGTCGCCGGGGAAGATCGCGTGCTGTGCGCAGAGGTCGGCGCAGTTGCCGCAGTCGATACACTCGTCGGGGTTGATAAAGACCTGGGAGACAGTGCCGGCGGCCGGATCGCCCGCAAGTGGCGCAATGGCGCCGGTGGCGCACTCCGCAGCGCACACAAAGTCCAGCGTGCAGGCATCGGTAACTACATAAGCCATGATGAAAAACTCCTCGATTGTCTCTGGGATCACTTCAGGGCGCTCGCTGTGCGTTGACCCTCACTTTTAGGTTAACGGGCCGGGCGGCAGGCCACCGTGACCATAATCACACCGGGGAGAAGAACGGGGAAGCATCTCTCCCCTTGCGATACGCGGCCGATCTCAATCCTGCCACGGCGATTCCATCGGCGCGCAGCCCGGCACAGGCTCTCGTCAACCCGCCGGAGATTATCATGGAACCTGTGCAAACCCATTACAAACTGGGCGACATTCTGGCCAACGCGATCACACACGGCGTCGGGGCTGTCTTCGCCGTTGTGGGCGCGGCGTACCTGATCGCGGCGTCCACGCGGGGATCGGCCCGGCTGGTGGTGAGTTGCGTTGTTTTCAGCGCCACCCTGGTGCTGGTCTACATCTGCTCCACGCTCTACCACTCGCTGGTGCGGACCCGCGCGCGGCACGTCTTTCACGTGCTCGATCACTCCTCCATCTACCTGCTGATCGCCGGCACCTACACGCCGTTCACGCTGATCACGCTGCGCGGGCCGGTGGGCTGGCTGCTCTTCAGCGTCGAGTGGTCGCTGGCCATCGCCGGGGTGATTTTCAAGAGCTTCGCCGTGGACCGTTTCGAGGTGGCGTCGGCGCTGGTCTACCTCTTCCAGGGCTGGTTCATTGTGGTTGCGGTTGGCCCGCTGCTCCATGCCATCGGCTGGCACGGAGTCCTGTGGCTGGGCGCGGGCGGATTGGCCTACACGCTGGGCATCGTCTTCTTCGCCCTCGACTGGCTGCGCTACTTTCATGCCACCTGGCATCTGTTCGTGCTGGCCGGCAGCGTGGCCCACTACTTCGCCATTCTCTTCTACGTGGTGCCGGCGCGGGGGTGAGTAGTGGCCGGTGGTCAGTGGCCAGTGGTCAGTCGTCAGTGGTCAGCAACCCGGCCCCTGATCTCTGATCTCTGGTCTCTGATCTCTGACCTCTGGCCCCTCACGCGACGATCGGAGAGCGGGCCGCGGAGATGATATTCTGCGCCTATTGAAGTGCATTTCATGAGCCAAGCTGGAACGCGTCCTCAAGACGAAGGCTTTCGTGCGCCGCGGGCGATCTTCTGGACCGCGCTCCTGGTGAGAGTGGCCTACATCACGCTGGCGCACACCTACCGCATCACGCCCTACAACAACCACTTCGAGTTCGGCTGGGAGACGGGACGGGTGGCGGCGTCGGTGGCCGGCGGCCACGGGTACGGTTCCCCCTTCAGCGGCGACACAGGACCCACCACCTGGATGGTACCCGGCTTTACGCTGCTGCTGGCCGGGGTATTTAAGCTGTTCGGCATCTATTCGGCGCTTTCGGCGTGGGTGATTCTGGTGCTGAACAGTCTCTTTCAGGCCCTTACCGTACCGCTGGTCTTCGAGATGGGAGCGCGCGTGGCCGGGCGGCGCACGGCGCTGTGGGCGGCGTGGATTTGGGCGTCGTTTCCCGGCATCCTGCAGTACGGCGTACGCTGGGTGTGGGAGATGTCTCTCTCGACCATGATCTTTACGGCGGTGCTGGTGCTGGGCATGAGAATGCGCGGCACGGGCGAGACGCGCCCGGCGCGGCAGCGGGTGCGCGATTGGGCGCTGTTCGGGCTGCTGTGGGGAGCGATCTCCATGACCAATCCGACCCTGCTGTTGATGGCGCCGGTCGAGGGGCTTTGGATTCTGGCCTCGGCGCCGGGCTGGAAGGAGCGGCGGCGCGGGGCCGTCCTGGCGCTGCTCTCGGCCATCGTGTGCGCCGCGGTGGCTACGCCCTGGGTGGTGCGCAACGAACTGGTCTTTCATGCGTTCATTCCGACGCGAGGCAATTTTGGCGCGGAGGCGGCCCTGGCCTGGGCGCCCGGTTCGAGCGGCTTTCCCTGGGGAGCCACCGTGCCCACCGTCGAGGTGGCGCCCGAACACCAACTCTATGCCCGGATGGGCGAGCTGGCCTACGTGCGCATGCGCGGGCAGTTGGCCTGGCAATGGGCCCGGGAGTATCCCGCGCATTTCTGGAAGCTGGTGGCGCTGCGCTTTTACATGTTCTGGGCCAGCGTGCCCCACGAATCCGGTGGCCACCCCGCGGCGGAAGCCGTCCGCCAAGTGGCGCACTGCCTTGGTTCGATTACGGGGATTCTGGGGCTGCTGCTGGCGCTGCGCCGGAGGCTTCCGGCCGCGGGGTTGTTTGCCTGGGCCGTTCTACTGCTGCCAGCGATCTACTACTTCGTAACCGCCGGATCGCGTTTCCGCAATCCGCTGGAGCCGATCTTTGCGATTCTGACCGTTTACCTCTTCCAGCAGGCGGAGGGGCGCTGGGGGTTCACGGCGCCGGGGCTACGGCGGCTGTGGCCGGCGCGGTAAGACGGTCGCATCCTGCGCCCCAATGCGCTCGAAGATCGAGCGCAACCGTCCGGTGTTGGAGCAGAATCCGCAACGCCGCTATACTCTTGAACACGGAGCCTCTCGATCTATGAGCGCGATAGTGAACGCCGGAACGAACTTCAATCTAGCCCTGCCCTTCTATGAAAACTCGGTCACAAACCCGGAAGCCCTGGCGTTGTATGTGGGTGACACGCGGTTCTCATACGGGGAGTTGGGAACGCTCGCGCGGCGTATTTCCGGTTGGCTCGGCCTGAAAACCGGCGAGGCATCGGGCAAGGTCGGAATTCTTGCGTCCCGAACGATAGAAGCGTACGCGGGAGTGCTGGGAACGCTGTGGTCCGGCGCGGCGTACGTACCCATCAACCCCCACACTCCCGAGGACCGCCTGATTCGCATTCTGGAGATAACGAATCTCGATGCGCTGATCGTCGATCAGGCTGGCCTGGAGCTGCTTTCGGATCGTGTGCTCGAACACGCGCCAAGCCGGATTCTCTTCGGGGCAGGCGCAGAACCGCCGGCTCACGCCTTGCGATTCCAGGGGATCAGTTTTGAGAGTTTCAGCGAGTTATCCGACGCGGGACCCGATCGGCCCGTTGCGTTACCGGGCGATGCGCTGGCCTACATTATCTTCACTTCCGGTACAACCGGTACACCCAAGGGCGTGATGATTGAAACGGAAAGCGTCGCCCAACTGATTGAGGTCCTGCAACGGCGATTCGGGTTTCGCCAGGACGACCGTGTGTCGCAGTCCTTCGAACTGACCTTCGATGTTTCCGTCTTCGATATGTTCATGACCTGGAACGCAGGCGCATCACTCCATGTGGTTCCCGCAAAGCAGCTCATGACGCCGGGGAAGTTTATCCGGGACAACCAGCTTACTGTCTGGTTCTCGGTGCCGAGCATCGCCCTGATTATGCAGCGCCTTCAGATGCTGACGCCGGGGTGCTTTCCGCGGCTGCGCTACTCGCTGTTCGCGGGCGAGGCGTTCCCCCTGCAATCAGCGCAGGCATGGCAGGCGGCGGCTCCCAACAGTTCCGTCGAGAACCTGTATGGCCCCACTGAAGCGACAATCATCTGCATAGGCCAGCGGCTTTCGGAACTGACCGACGCTAGGTTGAGCCGGGGCACACTCCCTATTGGCGATCCGTTTGAAGGCGTGGAGGCCCAAGTTCTGGATGCGACTTTGGGTTTGGCGCCTTGGTCGGAGCCTGGCGAACTTATCGTATCCGGCCGGCAGTTAGCCAGAGGATACTTTGAAGATGCGGAGATGACAGCAGCGCGTTTCCCGGTGCTGTGGGGAAAGCGCTGGTACCGGACCGGCGACCTGGTATGCCGGGACGACGGTGGCGCGTTTCATTACTTGGGCCGGATTGACAACCAGGTGAAGATCTTCGGCAACCGGGTCGAACTCGAGGAAGTCGAAGCCCACCTGCGTGAGATTGTGGGAACGGACCTGGTGGCTGCGGTGGCCTGGCCTCTCGCCGATGGCCGCGCAACCGGACTCGTGGCCTTCCACTGCGCTCCGGGAGTTACCCGCGACGAGGTTCGCGACGCAATGATGAAGCGCGTTCCAGATTATATGGTTCCCGCGCGCGTGCATCACCTGGACTCTCTGCCGCTGGGATCAAGCGGTAAGATCGATCGAAAGGCGCTGGTGCGCCTTCTGGATGAAGGCAGGATATGAACGCGCTGGCTGCGCATCCAGGCGGTGTCCCTGCTTACTGATTGCGGTTCGAAGCAGCCTGAGTCAAAGTATGAATCGCGTCAATGCTGTCGATTTCCTCCCTGTCAAAGCCTGTCTGCGCAAAATCCATCCCGAAATGCTCCTCGAGAAAGAGAATGATTTCCACTGCATCCACCGACTGCAGACGGCCGTTAATCAACAGGGAATCGTCATCCGCCAGCGATCCGCCGTCGCCGACTCTCGTCAACAGGCTCTGCACAAACTCACGTATCTCATTCTTACTCTTCATCGATGCTCCTAAATGCGAACGAAAAACAGGCTCGCAAGGAATCTGAAATGTTCCGAAAGGGGATAGATCCTCTCTTCGGAACCAAATACATCCAACAAGCAGTAAAACAAGCCAACGCCCAAAGCTGGAATTACAACCCCGCGAATCAGGCCGGGCGGCCTTGGTCCGCGCTTTCGCAGTTGAGAGATGCTCAGGCCCGTAGCCAGAACCAGACAGTAAAAAAGATAGACCTGGAAATTCACGACTGATCTCCATAGCCCATCATCCCTGATGATCTGCCAGTCGCGCGTGAAGTGGTAGAACGCATTGCCGAAGAACACCGCCGCAAACGTTGCAAAGACCATGCGCAGCCGCTTATGCCCCTTCCAATACCGCAGGAACGCAGGATAGAAGAAAAGATCGACGA
>JBEKCX010000144.1:0-6922 GCA_050014655.1 Occallatibacter sp.
CGCTCCGAGATAGAATCCGGCGCCGCCCTGAACACCATGGCTGTAGTTCAGGCTGGCGGTTCCAACTCTGAATGTGTCGCTGACGGAGGCGCTCACCGCGACATTTGTCGAAGTGGGCACTATGGCGCTGTTCGAACTTGATATCCACTGCGGGCCGGCGGACGCGCTTGTATGGATCTGGCGGGTCCACTGGCGGATGAAGCTGAGCTGAGCCGTGTTGATCTCCATGAAGCTGAGTTGCTCGGTGCTGGTCTGAGAGGTGGAACCGGTGCTGCCATAGCTGAAACGGGAAAAAGCATACTGACCCGCGATCGAGCTGCGCGCATTCAGGCGGCGTGTGACGCCCGCGTCAGCCATCAGCATGTCCGTATTCAGGCCATTGTTGTCGATATAGTGCAGTTGCCCTACGGAGCCCCCGACATTGAGCGAGGTTGCATAGTCGAGTCGATGTCCGGCCCCTATGGTCGTGAAGTTGTCGAGGGTGCGGATATTCAGAGCCAGGACCGTCTGATCGGTCGGAGTTGTCGAGCCCGGCTCGCCCACCGGCTCTCCACTTCCCGGAACTCCCGAAAAGCCCGTGGTCGGGGTCTCGAAGGTATAGCTTACGCTGTCGCTGGCCGTGAGATTCCACGAACGCCCCACAATGCCCTGCGTGAGCGAGAGGTGTTGAAAAACATCTCCCGCCTCGGACGGTCCGGCCCACGTCCAGGCGTAGCCGCCGCCATACTGCATGGTGAACGGGAGCCGCTCGCTGGTATTTGCGTAGCCGGCATCTCCAGAGGCGAAGCTGCGCTGTTGGCCATCCAGGTAGGCGCCGAACTCGGCAGTCTGGGAGTAGCGCAAATCATAGTGCAGCTTTCCACTGACCGGCAGTCCCGGACCTGTCGCCTCGGGCACAACTTGCGCACCGGCCGCGGCGCAAGCGGCGGCGAGCAACAACGATATGAGAGTGGTTTTCATTTGCGCCCTAAGGAACAACAATCGTGTCGCCGGGTTTCAAAACGAGATCGAGCGCGCTGTTGCCCTTCAACGCTTCCTTGTAATGCACCGGAATCTTCTCGTGCTTTCCGGCTTCGTCGCGCAGGATGTAGATCTTCTTCTGGTTGGCGAACTCTGTAATCCCACCAGCGCTGCCGATGGCCTCAAGCAAGGTCATGCCGGGCGTCATCTCGATCGGTCCCTTCTTCCCAACCTCGCCCATAAGGTAGACAACCTTGCTGTGGATCTGGCTGACCACCACCGAGACGTTGGGGTCCTGGACGAACTTTTTGAGCTTGGTCGCGATCTGATCGGCGAGCTGAAGGGGCGTCAAGCCGGAAGCCTGAACGTCGCCCAGCAGAGGCAGCGAGATCATGCCGTCGGGGCGGACCAGGAGACTGCCAGAAAGGGTCGGCTCCCTCCATACGCTGACCGTAATCACGTCAGACGCGCCGATGACGTAAGTACCTGCCGCGGCTCCGGCAGCCAAAGCCGGCGGCGCAGCGGCTGGAACGGTCGAGGCCGCCGGGGCTGGCTGGGCAACGGCCGGGGGTGGCTGGGCTGGTTTGCCGGCGGAGTCCTTGTCCTGGGCCTGGCAGAAGAGGCTCGGCACAAAGAATGCCAAAACAAGAAGTCTTCCCAGTTTCATAGTGCGACTTCCTTTCTGTTGGATGCGGTTGTGTCTTGCGCCCCAATTTGCTTGAGCTTGTAAAGCAGGGCCTTGTAGCTGATCCGCAGTTCGTCCGCCGCGCGCTTGCGATTGCCGCCTGTGGCAGCCAGAACCTCGGAGATCAACTGACGCTCGATCTGAGTGGATGCGGCCCGCGTGGCTTCCTTCAGCGAAAGCGGCTTGCGATGCCCATTCGACTTCACCGTTGGGGCCGCTGCCTTGAACGCGGCCAGGGAGATCGACTGGTCGCCGATGGCTACAAACGTCTTGATCGCGGTCTGAAGCTCCGACAGATTGTCGGGCCAGCTATGCTCCATCAGGAACCCAATGATCCCCTCTCGCAGAACCGGCTTGGGACGATCGAACTGCCTGGAGTAATGCGTCAAGAGGTCATCGGCGATGGCCAGAATCTCGGACCTCCTGCAGCGCAGGGGTGGAATCCGGAGCGTGACGGCCGAGACCAGGTAGTAGAAATCCTCCCTCATGCGCCAGCTCTTGACCTCCTCCAGGAGTTCGCGGCTCGTGCCGAAAAGAAGACGGCAGCCTTGCGCCTCTGCGGAGTGAAAATACCTGTCGACGATCAACTCCTGCAGGGCAAGGCTCATGTCCCCGATCTCAGACAGATAGACCGTCCCCTTGGTGGAAAGGGCCGACAGCAGAGCTTGGGCGTCGGCATCGGCGCTGCAAATCTCAGTATAGACGCCGCGGGACCGATGCGACTGCGAGTGAATCTGCGCGGCAACGAAACGCTTCCCGACGCCATGCTCACCCACGATCAAAATCGGGCAGTCGCTCTCGGCAATGCGGGAAATCGCGCGCTGAATCTGCGCCTCAATGGGGGCAACGGGGGCAAACGGCTTCGTCTGCCGCTTTACGCTGTGGATGGTTGCACTGCCTGCCATGAAGGATCCCAGGGTCACACTCCTTCTGTAGCAATGCGGGTTCCAAACCGGCGGCAGGAGGTGGAATGTGCTTTCCATGTGGCATTTCCGCTATCGGGCGCGCTTTCAGGAAGGAACGGCTACCAAAGAAAAGGGGAATTGTTCCCTTCCAGCGGAAGGAACTGTGACATTATTTTCCCAGCAAAGTGGAAAATTGTTTCCACTTGCACAGGAAATCTGATTCCAGATGCCGGGCAATTAACGGGGAATCCTGTTGGATTGAGCCGTTCCACCTTCGGCATTCCGATTGCTAGACTATGTGCGGCGGATTGAAATGCCGCTGGTTCGTTTACGGAGAATATGGTCGAGGACAGAGAAACGCCAACGATTCCCAGGAACCTCCGGTTCTTTCGAAGCGCCTATTCTGCATGGGGTACAGTCCTTATCGGCGCGCTTGTGGCGGCGGCTTACTACCATGTGCTGACGAAGCTGGTGACCGACTGGTGGCGGATACCGGATTTTTCACACGGCTTCCTGGTACCCATCTTTGCGGCTTACCTGGTGTGGGCGAAGAGAGAAACCCTTCTCGAAACGAGAATTGCTCCCACCTGGACTGGGATTGCCGTCGTTGCCCTGGGGCTGGCCGTTCTGCTTCTAGGGGTCTACGGAGCCGAGCTGTTCCTGTCGCGGGTTTCGCTGCTGATTCTGCTGGCAGGACTGGTGCTCTGCTTTGGGGGGTGGGAACTGCTGAAGGAGCTGCGCTTCGTTTTGCTGGTCCTGCTGCTGGCAATCCCGATTCCCGCTATCATTTTCAATCAGATAACCTTCCCGTTACAGATCCTGGCTTCAAAGCTCGCCAGCGGCCTGCTTCCTTTGTTCGGCGTGCCGGTCCTGCGCGAGGGCAACGTCATCCAGCTCCCCTCCATGAAGCTGGAGGTGGCGGAGGCCTGTAGCGGAATCCGCTCCCTGGTCAGTCTGTTCACGCTCTCCATCTTCTATGGGTACTTCCTGGAGAAGTCCCTGTGGCGGCGGGCGGTGCTCGCCCTCGCCAGCATTCCCATTGCCATTGCGGCCAATGCTGTGCGTATCCTGGGCACGGGATTGAGCGTCCAGTACTGGGACCCGGATAGGGCTTTCGGCTTCTTTCACGAGTTCTCCGGCTGGGTGATATTCCTGGTGTCGCTGGGCTGCCTTTTCATCGTCCATCGCACCATGTGCTTATTCCCGGCCCGAAGGAGGCAGGCATGAAGAGCCCTCGTTTCTGGACGGTTGTCCTGCTGCTGGCTGGAACGGTGCTAATCCTGCATGCCCGCGGCAATGCCGATCGGATTCCCGTCAGTGAGCCCCTGTCGCGGGTTCCGACGGTGATCGCTGAATGGACCGGACGCGATCTGCCGATCGATCAGGAGACGCGCGATGTGCTTGGGGCTGGAGACTTCCTATCGCGGGTCTACACCCAGGACGGAGGGGCGCAGCCGATCGGCCTTTTCATCGGCTATTTCCCCACTCAGCGGACGGGCGTCACCATGCATTCGCCAAAGAACTGCCTGCCAGGCGCCGGCTGGGCTTTTGAATCGTCGCGGTACCTTGATCTGAGCGATGCAAACGGCAAAGCGCACCGGGTGGGCGAGTTCATCATTGCCAACGGGGAGAACCGGCAGTTCGTTATCTATTGGTACCAGGCGCACGGGCGCAGTGTGGCCAATGAATACCTGGCTAAGATATACATGGTAACCGACGCGATACGGATGAACCGTACCGATGGGGCGCTGGTGAGGGTGATTGCGCCCATTGACCCCAGAGAAGGCGCATCGGCAGCCCAGGCTCGGGCCGAGGCGTTTGTTGCCCAGCTTGCGCCCGTGCTCCCCCGCTTCATTCCGAACTGAGCGGATGGGAAGCGGTTGGGAGCGGAGACTGGTTTGGCGATGGATTTCAGGCTGCGGCTCTGCCCGGCGCAGCCGGCAAGGATGGAAGACAGTGAAAGGTCGGTTTGAGGCAGTTCAAACGAGGTTCGATAGCCGGTGGAGACCGATGAATCGGGGCGGATCTCTTGGCGTAATCCTGCTCTTTATCGCGGCCGCTCTTTTGGCTGGATGCCACCGCGATCCAAACGTGCGCAAGCACAAATACCTGGAGAGCGGAGACCGGTACAGCGCCCAGGGCAAGTACAGAGAAGCCGCCATCCAGTACTTGAACGCTCTGAAGGTCGACAAGAGTTTTCCCGACGCTCACTACGCGCTGGCGCAGACCTACATGCACCTGGGCGAGTACTCCGCGGCGTATGCCGAACTGGCGCGCACCGTTGAGCTGCAACCTGCCAACTACAAGGCGCGGATCGACCTCGGCAACCTGTTTCTTGCCGGGGGAAGGATCGATGACGCGCAAAAGCAGGCCGATGCCGTGATGGCTGCACAGCCGAACAACCCCGACCTTCACGCCTCGCTCTCCGCCATCGCGCTCAGACGAGGGAACAGGGATCAGGCTCTGGTTGAGATCAACCGGGCTCTGCAACTGGAACCGAACCGGGCCGCGTTCCACGAGGATCTCGCGCTGCTTCAATCTGCCGATCCAGCCAAGGCTACTTCTGCCGAAGATGAACTGAAGAAGGCTGTCGCGCTCGATCCGAAAGCGGTGAACGCCAAGCTGCTCCTCGCCTCTTTCTATGTCCGGAACAACCGCCTTCAGGATGCCGAAAAGACCGGCTGGGATGCGGTCGCAACCGACCCCAACAGCCTTGCGGCTCGGGAAAGCCTGGCCCAGATTGTTCTGCGCGAGGGCGATCGGCCAAGAGTCGAGCAGATCCTCCGTCAGGCGTCGAAAGATCTTGCCAATAATCCGCAGGGCGTGCGAATCCTGGCAGACTACTTCGAAGGCTCCGGACAGATGGACAAGGCCAAGACGGAGTTCGCGAGCCTGGCCGCAAAGTATCCCAAGAACATATCTGTGCAGAAGGGGTACATTCGCCTTCTTCTTCAGATCAAGGATTACGAGACGGCGCGAACCGTGGTTACCGCTTTGATGAAGAAGAACTCCAAGGATCCTGAAGTGGTGGCTTTGAACGGAATCGTGCTGCTCAACGATGGCAAGACGAACGATGCCGTAAATGCCCTCATGGATGGAGCCAAGAATTACCCCAAGGACGCTTTTATACAGTACTGGCTGGGCAAGGCGGCACAGCAAAAGGGCGACAGCGCTCTGGCTCAAAAGAGCTTTCAACAGGCAATGGACCTGAATCCCTCCAGGCTGGATGCGGAGGAGGAACTGGCACAGATCGCGGTAATGCGCGGCGATATGCAGTTGCTCGAGGATGTGGCCAATAAGGCGATCGCCGCGGCGCCGCGCTTTCCCGGCGGCTATGTCTGGCGCGCCACCGTGGAGATGAATCATAACGCTCCGGACAAGGCCGAAGCCGACCTGAAGACCGCCATGAGCATTGCCCCAAAGAGCAAGCAGGCCTACCTCCTGCTGGGCAAGATTCGATTCTCCCAGAAGCGCTACCCGGAGGGAGTCGCGCTCCTGGAGCAGGCCCTCCAGGACGATCCAAACTCCTTTGAAGCCATGCGCCTGCTGGTGGGCTACGAACTGTTCCAGAAGCATCCCGACAAGGCGATGGAGCGGTTGAACGCGCAGATAGAGAAGAGCCCGAAGAACAGCAGCTTCTACGATCTTCTGGCGCAGTTGCAGATTCAAGACAAGAACCTGGACCAGGCTGCCGACACCGCCCAGAAGTCCATGAAGATGAATCCGGGGGACGCCGAGGCGGTCATGCTGTTTGCGCAGATTCAGATGAGGCGCGGACAAGTGGCGAACGCGATCGGCGCCTGGGAACAGTGGATCAATGCGCATCCCAACGATGCCGGCGCCCTTGCGATTCTGGGAACCCTGGAGGAACGGCGTGGGGATTTCGCCAAGGCGGAGGCCGACTACAGGAAGGCTCTGCAAATCCAGCCGCAACAGCCTATCGCAGCCAACAATCTTGCCTATCGGATGCTGCTGAACGGAGAAAACGTGGATGTGGCGCTCTCGCTGGCGCAGACGGCCAGGCAGAGCACGCCGAACTCACCCACCATCGCCGACACGCTGGCGTGGGCTTACTACTACAAGGGAACCTACGCATTTGCCCGGGATCTGCTGGAGGACGCGATCAAGGCCGACCCCAACGACGCCTCGATGCAGTATCACCTGGGAATGGTATACGGCAAACTGAAGGATAAGAACAACGCGACGATTCACCTGAAAAAGGCCGTGTCGCTGGCGCCCGACTCGCCGGTGGCAAAGGACGCAAAAGCAGCGCTGCAAGGATTGGGCTAGAGCGAATCCAGAGCTGCTGTGCCCTGTTGAGTTCATTGCCGGGTCGCCGCTCCCTGGTGGTCGCGTCGACTTGAGGGTTGTG
>JBEKCX010000145.1:0-6905 GCA_050014655.1 Occallatibacter sp.
CGTGTGATGGTGGGGCAGGAGTAAGCCGAGCTGGGCAAGGTGGCGTGGGGCCTGCTGCGGCGCCACATCGAAAAGACGACCGGGCTGAGCCGGGCGCAGGTCACGCGGCTGATCGCGCGATAAAGGGCCAGCGGACGGAACCTGATTCTCCGGATCGAGTCGTGCATCGACCGCGCCCGACGTGGCATCCTTAACAGGAGCCCAATGACCCCCTGATCCCTGACGGATGAGGTTTTCCGCGAGCGGGTCGAGCCGGAAGCGAATGGCCGGGAGTGAATGAGTTGCTGACCGCAGACTGTCTTCCCATCACCGTGGCGCCGGGATTGCACCGGCTGTTTCTGGACTACTGCGCCGGCGAAGCGGGGGCGCGAGGGTTCTACTCCTCTGGCCCTTCGGACGGGGCCTGGCAGGAACGTCTGGCGGTTCCGGCGCACTGGCCGGAGCTGGTGAGGCTGCTCGCCGAACAGAATCCAGCGCCGTCGCCAGCAGCCGCGGCGGCGCTTGAAGCGCTGGGCAAGGGCGCGGGCATGGTAGTCACCGGCCAGCAGGTGGGGCTCTTGGGTGGGCCGCTGTTTACGCCGTTCAAGGCGGCCACCGCCGTGGCGCGGGCGCGGCAGGCGACGGCGGCGGGGCATCCGCACGCGGCCATCTTCTGGCTGGCGAGCGAAGACCACGATTTTGCCGAGATCGATCACGTCATCTTTCCGGCGGGGCGGGAGCTGCGCAAGCTGGTCTATTCCGGAGCACCAGAGAGTGGGGCGCCGCGGCCGGTGGGCGCCATGGTGCTGGATGAGCGGATCACGCCTCTAATCGAGCAGGCGCGGGAGCTGCTGGGCGCCTCCGATGCAATGGACGCGCTGGCCGAGGCCTATCGTCCGGGCCGCACCTTCGCGCAGGCTTTTGCGGCGTTCTACGCGCAGATCTTCGCCGCGCAGGGGCTGCTGGTGCTGGATGCGAGCGGGCGCGAGTTCCACCGCATGGGCGCCCCGGTGCTGCGGGCGGCGCTGGAGCGCGCCGACGAGCTGCACGCCGCGCTGGTGGAGCGGAACAGCGCGCTCGAAGCGGCGGGCTATCACGCGCAGGTGGCTGTGGGAGCGCAATCCAGCCTGCTGTTCCTGATTGGCGAGCGTACGGGCGCTCGGCTGGCGCTCAAGCGGATTGCGCCCAGCGCGGCCGAGCCTGCCGGCTTGTGGCAGACTGATGGATCGGGTAATCGGCAGAGCTTCTCTACCGCCGACCTGGTGGGGATCTTGGACAGCGAGCCGGAGCGCATCTCGCCCTCGGCGCTGCTTAGGCCCGTCTTTCAGGATTCTCTGCTCTCGACTTCGCTCACCATCGGCGGACCGGCGGAGATCGCTTACTTTGCCCAATCCGCCGTGCTCTATGAGCGCATTCTGGGCCGGGTGACGCCGGTTGCGCCGCGCTTCTCCGCAACTTTGATTGAGTCGGCCGTCGCGGAACTGCTGCGACGGCACGAGTTGACGCTGGAGCGGGTCTTTGAGGTGTGCGGAGCGGCAGGCGCGGCGTCGCTGGCGCAGTTGCTGGCTGAGCGGTCGATGCCCGCCGAAGGGAGAAAAAGGATGGACGCGGCGGGAACGGCGCTGGAGGGCGAACTTGCGCCGCTTGTCGAGTGGATGGGCCGGCTGGATGCGGGACTGGGCCGGTCGGCGGAGACGGCGGCCAGCAAGATGCGCTACCAGATGAATCGCCTGCGCACCCTGGCGGCGAACTTCCAGTTGCAGCGCGAGGTCTCGCTCGGCCGCCACGTGGAGGCTATCTGCCAGGCGCTTTATCCGGGCGGCGCGCTCCAGGAGCGGGTTCACGGCGCGGCCTATTACTTTGCGCGCTACGGCTTTGAGCTAGCTGAGGAGCTGACCGGGCTGGCCGGGGCCGCCGCGGCGACTTGCCCAGGGCATACGGCGATTTGGCTATAATCCTCGCGAAGGCAGGGGAGGCTATGGTGAGACGGATTGCGGCAATGCTGGCGATTGGACTGCTGGCCTGTTCAGTGGCGCGGGCGCAAAAGGAGCCTTGCGCGACGGTTGGCAACAACAACGATTTTCTGGGCATTCAGACCGTCCGCCTTTGGCCGGGCGACGCGCCTCAGGCCAAGGGGAAGGCCTGCGAGGACATACCCACTCTGACCATCTTCGAGCCGCAGCGCGGCTCGGGAAACGGCTCCGCGGTGGTGATTCTTCCGGGCGGCGCGTATGCCCACCTGGCCGCCAACCATGAGGGCCGGCAGGTGGCCGACTGGTTTGCCGCGCACGGCTTTCGCGCCTTCGTCTTGAGCTACAGGCTATCCTCGAACGGCTACCTGCTGCCCGTTCCGCTGCTCGACGCGCAGCGCGCCATCCAGACGGTGCGGGCGCGGGCGCGGGACTACCAGATCGATCCCAGCAGGATTGTTGTCATCGGCTTCTCGGCCGGCGGGCATCTGGCCGCGCTCTCCGGCACGCTGTTTCTCCCCGGCAACCCGGAGGCTGAGGATCCCATCGAGCGCGCCTCCAGCCGCCCGGACTACCTGGTGCTGGGCTACCCGTGGATCGGCGCGTTTTCGCCCGGCGAGTCGCACCTGAGCTACTGCAAGATGTTCAATGTAATCGACCAGTGCGAGGCGATGCGGGCCGCCTACTCGCCGGATCTGCTGGTCACGAAAGACACGCCGCCGACCTTCTGGTATCACACCTTCAACGACAAGTCGGTACCTGTGGAGCAGGGGCTGCGCTTCTATGAGGCGCTGGTCAAGGCCGGCGTGCCGGCCGAGGCGCACATCTTCGCCAACGGGCCTCACGGCACCGGCCTGGGCAAGGGCGATGCGGCTCTGGACCAGTGGCCGAACCTGCTGGAGACCTGGCTGCGCGCCCAGGGGCTGCTGACCGTGGACAAGTCCGCTGCCGGGGGCCAGCCTTAGCGCGAAGGAACTGTTCGGGGTTCAAAGATCAAAAACTCGCCCAGAAACTAAGAGGCGGACCACTGACCGCAGGAGTGGAGGGACTTCCCGCAGCCGGTGGCCCGCTGGACCCTGGATCGGGTCTGGGTGGTATCCTTAGTGTAGGCTTGTTTTGGGCGAACGCAAGCCCTTTTTTGAAACAAAATTCCCATTTCGTGACCGCAGTCACAGGACCCAGTCCGATCCGTTCCACTTTCGTTGACTTGAGGGTCCGCCCCTGATACAAAAAAGTGTTCCCCTTCGACAAAAGGGACCAGGCTGGCTGGCTGAGCCGTCACTGCAACCATGGAAGAAATCACTCAACAAATCGGGACGTTTCTGATCGGCGCCGTGCCCACGGTGGTCCTATTCATTGTGCTGGTGCTGGCCTACCAGTTCCTGGTGCAGGGTCCGCTGACGGCGACGCTGAAGCAGCGCCGCGCGCGCACCGAGGGCGCCATTGAAGACGCGCACAAGGCCATCGCCCAGGCCGAGGCCAGGGCCGCCGAGTACGCCGCCAAGCTGCGCCTTGCTCGCGCCGAGGTCTACAAGGTTCGCGAGCAGCGCGTGAAGCAGGGCAACGCCGAGCGCGACGCCGCTCTGGAGGCCGCGCGCAAGGCAGCGGCGCTCAAGGTGACCCAGGCCCGAGCCGAGCTGGAGGCCGAGGCCGCGCAGGCCAGGCTCGCCATCCAATCCAGCGCCGGGGATTTAGCCAATCGGGTGGTACGCGCGGTCTTGCCGCAGGCAGCCGGGGGTTCCCGTTGAGATATTCGAGGCATTCCATTTCGCAGCCGCGCAATTTCGCCCGTATCCTTGAGTTCCGCGTTTTCCGGTTTCTGCTTTTCGCCGTCCTGGCTGCCGGGGTGGTGATCGCTCCCGCTCGCATGGCTGCGTGGGACTCCGCTTCCGCGGCCAGCTCCCAGCCTGCCGCGGCTGCAAGCGAGACAGCCAGGCCCGAGGCGGCTCAATCCGAAGAGGAACAGCAAACCAACGCCTTCCGGCTGGAAGGCCCGGTGGTGAAGTGGACGGCCAGGACGTTCAACCTGCAGCCTGGGACCGCGGCCAATATCTTTGATTTCATCAACTTCGCCATCATCGTCCTGGGCATCGGCATTCCATTGTTCAAGTTCCTGCCCAAGTTTCTTCGCCAGCGCGGCGAAAAGGTGCGCACGGACATCGAGTCGGCGCGCAAGGTGACCGAAGACGCCAACTCCAGGCTGAGCGCGGTCGAGGCCAAGCTCTCCAGGATCGATGAGGAGATCCAGAAGTTTCGTACCGAGGTCGAGGAAGAGATCGGAAGGGACGAGGCGCGCATCAAGGCCAGCCTGGAAGAAGAGAGCGCCCGCATCGTCGCCGCCGCCCAGCAGGAGATTGGCTCGGCAGCCGCGCAGGCCAAGCGCGGATTGCGCCATTTCGCGGCGGATCTGGCCGTTGAGCAGGCCGCCAAGCAGATGGTTCTGACGCCCGCGACCGATCGCGCGCTGATTGCCGAGTTTGTGGGCGACGTGAATAAGGGAGGACGGAACTAGATGGCCGCCTTCGCAGCCCGCTATGCCAGCGCCTTTCTTGAAGTGATTACAGCGGCCCGGCTGGACACGGCCGCCATCGACCGGCAGTTCGGCGATTTTCTGGCCACCTGGAACGGCAGCGCCGAGCTGCGCGAGTTCTTTGTGAATCCGGCCATTCCAGCGGCGCAGAAGGTGGGGTTTCTGGATACTTTGAACCGCAAGCTGGGACTGCGGAAGGAATTGCGCAACCTGCTGGCGGTGCTGATCTCGAACGATCGCATCGGATCAGTGGGCGAAGTGGCGGCGGTCTATCGCAGGCTGTTGCAGGAGCAGTTGGGAATTCGCCAGGCGGAGATTGTGACGGCGCGGGAGCTGGGGGCGGCGGAGCGCAGTGCGCTGGTGGCGGAGATCGGCAAGCTGGCCGGAGCGCGCGTCGAGGCCAGCTTCAAGTTGGATGCGGCGATCCTCGGAGGCGCGGTGGTGCGCATCGGCTCCACGGTCTACGACGGCTCGGTGCGCGGAAGGCTGGACAGGTTGAAGGCAGTGATCAGTGGTCAGTGATCAGTGGTCAGAAGCGGCAATCGGCGGCAGCGGGATTTTGGGATTTGAATCGGAATTCAAGGCTTTTGAAAGGGAGGCAGGCGTTCAGCGGTTCGAAGAGGTCAGAACTCGCAAGATGCAGAAAGCTGACCACTGACCACTGATCACTGTTCACTGTAGATGGCTCAGATCAAGGCAGACGAGATTACGCAACTACTTCGCGAGCAGATCGCGAACTACGACTCCAAGGTCCAGGTGGACGAAGTCGGGACCATCACCTCGCTGGGCGACGGAATTGCGCGCCTGCACGGCCTGGACAAGGTCATGGCCGGCGAGCTGCTCAGCTTTCCCCACGGCATTGCCGGGTTGGCGCTGAGCCTCGAAGAAGATTCGGTGGGCGCGGTGGTGCTGGGCGACTACACCGAGCTCAGCGAAGGCGACGAGGTCAAGCGCACGGGGACGATCTTGAGCGTGCCGGTGGGTGAGGGCATGATCGGGCGGGTGGTGAACGCGCTGGGCCAGCCCATCGACGACAAGGGTCCCATCGCCTCGACAAGCTCCCTGCCCATCGAGCGGCTGGCGCCGGGCATCATCGACCGCCAGCCGGTGCGCGAGCCTATGGCCACCGGCCTCAAGGCCATCGACGCCATGATTCCCATCGGCCGCGGTCAGCGCGAGCTGATCATCGGCGACCGCCAGACGGGCAAGACCGCCGTTCTGCTGGACACCATCATCAACAATGCCAAAAACGACCTGATCTGCATCTATTGCGCCATCGGCCAGAAGCGTTCGTCCATCGCCCAGGTGGTGCAGACGCTGACCGAAGCCGGCGCCATGGGGCACACGGTGGTGGTGGCCGCCTCTGCCTCCGAGCCGGCGCCCATGCTCTACATCGCCCCCTACGCGGCCTGCGCCATCGGCGAGTTCTTCCGCGACTCCGGCCGCCACGCGCTGGTCATGTACGACGATCTCTCCAAGCACGCCATGGCCTACCGCGAGATCTCGCTGCTGCTGCGCCGTCCGCCGGGCCGAGAAGCCTATCCCGGCGACGTCTTCTATCTCCACTCGCGGCTGCTGGAGCGCGCCTCCAAGCTGAGCGACAAGAAGGGCGGCGGCTCGCTAACCGCGCTGCCGGTCATCGAGACCCAGGCCGGCGACGTCTCGGCCTACATTCCGACCAACGTTATTTCCATCACCGACGGGCAGATCTTCCTGGAAACCGATCTGTTCAACTCCGGCGTGCGCCCGGCGGTGAACGTGGGGCTTTCGGTCTCGCGCGTGGGCTTTTCGGCGGCCATCAAGGCCGTCAAGCAGGTGGGCGCGACGCTCAAGCTGGACCTGGCGCAGTACCGCGAGCTGGCTGCCTTCGCGCAGTTCGGCTCCGACCTCGATCCGCTGACCCAGAAGCAGCTCAACCGCGGCCAGCGCTTGACGGAACTGCTCAAGCAGCCGCAGTTCCAGCCGCTCACCTGGCAGCAGCAGACTTTGATTTTGTTTGCCGGCACGCAGGGCTATCTGGACGATTTCGAGGTCAAGGACATTCGCGCCTTCGAGGTTGGGCTATACAAGTACTTCGACGCCGCGCAGACGGCGCTGATCGAAGACCTGACCAAGGAGAAGAAGCTGGACAACCTGCGCGACCGGCTGAACGCGGCGATGAAGGAATACTCGGCCAACTTCAAAGCGGAACTTGAGGCCGCGGCGAAGGCGTAAACAGAGATCAGAGTTCAGGGATCAGGGATCAGGGATCAGGGAATTGGGACCAAGGACTGGGGTGCAGCAGGGCTGGGTTGCAGCGGAGGTCCGAAGAAACGAGGGGTTAGGATTTATGGATCGGGGATCGGAATGAGCTGCTTCAGGCGGAATCGCCGGCGACTGATCTCTGACCCCTGATCTCTGGAAGGATTTATGGCCAACGTACTCGA
>JBEKCX010000146.1:0-6769 GCA_050014655.1 Occallatibacter sp.
AGTTCCGCAAGGACGGCTGGATCTCCATCGAAGACTCGCTGGTCACCCTTCACCAACCCGAGCAATTGCAGACCCTGCTTTAGGCCGCCATGCCTTTTTTTGCCGCTTCCCTCCGGCCTGTTTCCCAAGTCAAAGAGCTATCATTGAAGTTGTCAGTCCTCAGCTCTCAGTTTTCGGCGCGCTGAAGACTGTGCAGTTGACCACTGGCCGCCGATCTGGGGAAAAACCGTTCAAGTGGGAGTTCATTCTGCCTATGACGCGTTTTCTGGCTTGCTTGTCTTGTGTTCTTGTCTCTTGCTGCGCCGCTGTTGCTCAAAGCCCGGCTTCTTCTCCCGCTGGCGCCTCCGCCCAGTCCAACGCCACCTCCGCCGAGAGCCCCGAGAAACAGGAGTTCCAGAAGCTCGAGGACGCCTGGTCCGACGCCGTCAACATGCGCGACCAGTACGCCTTGGAGCTGGTGCTGTCTCCCGTGTTTGTCGATATTTCCGCCGCCGGCGACATCACCACCCGCAATCAGCAACTGGCCATGATCATTGCCGGCGAAGACAAGACTCTCCATATCGATCAGCGGGTGATTACCGTGCGTATGCTGGGAGACACCGCCGTGGCCAACGGAACCTATGTGCTGCACCACAAGGTCGGCTCCAGCGAAGCGGATGAGAAGGGCGTTTTTACGCACGTCTTTACGCGCACCCACGGCGGCTGGCTCTGCATCAACTCACAGCGCACCGTGCTGCGCGCGGACACCAGCGGCAAGTCCAAGAAGCAGTCCAATGCCGAGCTCCCTTTCCACGTTCCCCTCTTCGGCAAGTAACGGCAAGAGCAGCCTTTGGCCCGGCTTGACAAAGAACGCAGCGGGGCCGGGTGCCCCAGGTCCCTCGCATTCGGGGACCTGGGAATGCCTTGAACAGGGTGCCGATTTCCTGAGGAAACCGCCCCGGGTGCCCCAGGTCCCTCGTCCGCAGCGGAGGGATCTGGGAATGCGCGCGCCGCCCCCCGGTTTGACCCCCTTCGGTGGTGGGCAATAGCTTGGAAGAGTACGAGGCGCCCTCGCGCGCCTCTCGAACAAGGAGATCGGATGCAAAAACGAGTTTCTTTCCTGATGGGCAAAGGGGCTTTGGCGCTGCTGGCAGTGGCAATGGCCTTTGCGGGCGCGAAAGCCCAGGATTTGAAGAGCTTCGAGCAGCGCATCACCACCAAGGTGCTGCCCAACGGGCTTACCCTGATCGTCTGCGAGCGGCCGGAGGCGCCGGTCTTCAGCTACGCAACCTTTGTCGACGCCGGCGGCGTGAACGACCCCGCGGGCGAGAGCGGCCTGGCGCACATGTTCGAGCACCTGGCCTTCAAGGGATCCAGCCAGATTGGCACCACGGACTACGCCGCTGAAAAGGTTGCGCTGGCCAAAGTGGAGGCGGCCAACGACGCCTACGAGGCCGAGTTCCTGAAGACCGTAGGGCGCGACGAGAAGAAGCTGGTCGAGCTGAAGAAGGCATTCATCGATGCCCAGGCAGAGGCGCACAAGTACGTGATCCCCAACCAGTTCACCGATGTGGCCGAGCGCAACGGGGCCGAGGGCCTGAACGCCGAAACCGGAATCGACAATACGATGTTCTTCTGGTCGATGCCGGAGAACCGACTGGAGCTGTGGGCGTGGCTTGAGAGCAGCCGCCTGGCCGACACCGTGCCCCGCGAGTTTTACAAGGAGCGCGACGTGGTGGTCGAAGAGCGCCGCATGCGCACCGACTCCAACCCCGAAGGCCGCCTCTTCGAGCAGTTCCTGGCCACAGCTTACGTGGCCCACAACTACGGCCGAAGCGTCATCGGCTGGCCCAGCGAGGTAACCCAGATCAACGCCACCGAGGCCATGGAGTTCCATAAAAAATATTACGTTGGCTCAAATATCGTGGTGGCCGTGGTGGGCGATGTCAAGGCATCCGAAGCGCTGCCCGTGCTGGAGCGCTACTTCAGCCGCATCCCCGCCGGTCCCAAGCCCGAGGAGATGACCACCGTCGAGCCTAGGCAGTTTGCCGAGAAGACGGTGGCCATTCGCGAGGCCACCCAGCCCATCTACCTCGAGGGCTATCACCGGCCCGACTACCACGACCCCGACGATGCGGTCTACGACGCAATCAGCGACATCCTATCCAACGGGCGCGTCTCGCGCATGTATCGCAGCCTCGTCCGCGACCAGCAAATCGCCGCCGAGGCCGCCGGCGTCAGTCCCTATCCCGGCGACAAGTATCCCGGCCTCTTCGTCTTCTACGCGGTTCCCCTGCCCGGTCACACGCCGGCCGAGATGCGCGACGCCATCCATAAGGAGATCGACAAGCTCAAGGCCGCCGACGTCACCGACGCCGAGCTGGCCATGTACAAGACCCGCACCCGCGCCGACCTGCTGCGCGGACTGGCCGACAATCAGGGGCTGGCCAACGATCTGGCCGAGTACCAGACCCGCTACGGCGACTGGCGCGAGCTCTTTCTGCAACTCGACCGCGTAGACAAAGTGACCAAGGAGGACATTCGCCGCGTGGCCAGCAAAGTATTTGTTGACAGCAACCGCACCGAGGCCTGGATTGAGACCGCGCCGCCGGCCGCGCAGCAATCGGCGGCAGCGCCGAAGGACGGAGGCGCGCAATGACTCTTCTTTCTTATCTTTACTCTGTGAAGGGTACGGGCTTTAGCCCGTACATTTGGCCAGCTAAAAGGACCGCGGCTTTTCAACCCGCCGGAATTCTGATTCTAAAAGGCAAGAAGTGTCAGGGCACGACTTTGGTCGTGCCGCAAATGCTACCAATAAATACAGGGGCTTTAGCCCCTGAGGGAAGGTTTTCTGTGAAACCTGCCGCAACTCGCTTTCTATCTGCTTCTATCGCGATTGCTTTGCTGTTTGCCTGCGTATCCATCCTTGCCCGCGCCCAGCAAGCCAAGCCCTGGGAGCAGATTCCCATCCCCAAGCTGCACGACTTCAAGCCCCAGCAGCCCAGGCGCATCGAGCTTAAAAACGGCATTGTCCTCTTCCTCCAGGAGGATCACGAGCTGCCCTTCGTCTCCGGCTCGGTGCTCATTCCCGGCGGCTCGCGCGACGAAGACCCTGCCAAAACCGGCCTGGTGGGCCTCTACGGCGAGGCATGGCGGACCAGCGGCACAGCCAAAATCGACGGCGACGCCCTCGACGATCTGCTCGAGGCTAAGGCCGCGCACATCGAGACCGGGGGCGACGTAGACTCCACTGCCCTCTCATGGGATTCGCTCAAGGGCGACTCGGACCAGGTCCTTTCGCTGGCTTTGGACTTGCTGCTGCACCCAAAGTTCAATCCCGAAAAGCTGCAACTGGCCCAGCAGCAGGCCGCCACAGGCATCGTCCGGCGCAACGACGATGAAGAGGAGATCGCCGGCCGCGAGGCGGCCAAGCTGGTCTACGGAGCCAACAGCCCCTACACCCGCCAGCCCGAGCTGGCCACCATCGGCGCGGTTACCGTCGCCGATCTCCAGGCCTGGCACGACCGCACCATCGGCGGCAAGCTGATCGTGGCCGTCGGCGGCGACTTCGACCCCGCCGCCATGGAGGCCAAACTGCGGGCCGCCTTTGAATCTCTGCCGCCCATGACCCCCGCGCCCGCCCGCCACGACACCTTTGACGGACCCAAGCCCGGCCTGTCGTTCATCGACAAGGAAGACGTGAATCAATCCAACGTGCAGATCGTGGGCCTGGGCGCCGAGCGCCGCAACCCCGATGCTCCTGCGATTGCGGTGATGAACGAAATCCTGGGCGGCGGATTTGCCAGCCGCCTCTTCCAAAAGGTGCGCACCGAGCTGGGCCTGGCCTATGCGGTGGGCGGCGGCATGAGCTTCGCCTACGACCATCCGGCCCTCTTCCGCGTGGTGGTGCTCACCAAGAGCGCCTCCACCGTGGATGCCACCAAAGCCGCCCTGGCCGAGATCGACGGGCTCAACTCCAGGCCCTTCACCCAGGTCGAGCTGGACCGCGCCAAGGATAACATCCTCAACTCCTTCCTCTTCCGCTACGACACCAGGGAAAAGGTGCTCGCCGAGCGCGTGAAGCTGGAGTTCTACGGCTATCCGCCGGATTATCTGGAGACTTACAAGGCGGCTCTCGAAAAGGTAACTCTGGCCGATCTGGATCGCGTGGCCAAGAAGTACATCCACCCCGGCAAGTTAGCCGTGCTGGTAGTCGGCAACGGCCCGGAGATCAAGCCGCCCCTGGACGGCCTGAAGTTGGGCCCGCCGCAGCCCATCGACATTACCATCCCAATGCCCAAGCGGCCAGCAGCAGAGCAGAAGCAGTAGAAGCAGGAGCGATTGTGGACGTAGAATCCCAGGTCTCATCCGCCGAGGTCCGCCACGGCGGAAGACCTGGGGCACCCGGCCTTTGTTGTTAGAACTGCCCTGTTCGAGGCGATTCTAACCGATCTCCCGGCAACCCGTCAGCTTTACCTGGAACGCCCGTACATTCCTATCTTTATTTCTTGCCGGCAGCGGTCTGCGGAACCGCCTCTTTCACGTGAATAATCTGGTCGGCTTTCATATGTTTCAACTTCTGCACGATGCCACTGGGCCAGCGGATCTCGATCTCGTCGGCTATCACGTCCTTGCCCAGTCCGAAGTGCACCGGGCCCAGGCTCGACGACGCATAGCAGACGCTCGACGTCTGGTGATTGTACTGTGTGCCGGATTTGGACGTCACCCTCACCAGAGCGCCAATCCCATCCCGGTTGCTCTTGACTCCCTCCAGCGCAACCCCCAGCCAGTGCCCAGGGTGCGGACTCCGGTTCATCCACAACTCGGCCTCATGGTCCATCGAGGTGACCACGACGTCGATGAGGCCGTTCCCCTCGAAATCCCCCAGGGCGCAGCCCCGGTGCCGGGCCGCAGTCGCCGCGGTGAATCCCGCCTCTTCGGTCAGCGGCTGCCACTGGCCGCTGGCGCCCAGATTACGAAAGACCGTATTCGGCTGCTTGACCTCCTCGCTCGGCGGCTGCGTCGCGGTAACGTGCCCGCGCGAGACGAACAGGTCCTTCCAACCGTCGTTGTCGAAATCGTAGAGCGCCGGGCCATAGCCCGACATATTCATGCTGTAAAGGCCCATCTTGCTCGACGTTGTCACTTCCCGGAAATCGCCCTTGCCGGTATTCAGCAGAATTGGGAAAGTCTGCCGGTTCAGCGCCACGTAAGCAATATCCGGGTAGCCATCGTTGTTGATGTCTCGGAAATCCAGCCCCATGCCCGAGATGAATGCGCCCGCCTCCGTCAGCGCGGTATTAGTCTGGAAGGCAATCTCCTCGAACTTGTCCCCCAGGTTGTGGAAGAAGAAGTTGTACTCCGAGTCGTTGGTGACGAACAAGTCCTGTTTGCCGTCCAGATCGAAATCCGCCATCCCCACGCCCATGCCCTTGCCAACGTGATCGCGGATCCCCCATTCCTTGGACACATCTTTGAAGGTGCCGTCGCCCTGATTCAGAAAGAGTTGGTCGGGAAGGCCTTTGTAGAAGTGCGGATGGCAATAGTCCGCCATCCCGCCCGTGCCGGCGCACAGTAGCTTGTCGGAGTAACTCCATTGCATATAATTGACCACAAACAGGTCCAGCAGCACGTCGTTGTTGACGTCCACCCAGGCTGCGGCTACAGCCCACAGCGGCCCGTACTCCGGGTCGTTCCATTTATCCAAGCCGGCCTTGTGGGTCACATCGGTGAAGGTGCCGTCGCCGTTGTTGTGGTAAAGGTGATTTCCGTAAACCCCGGTGACGAACAGGTCTGGGTGGCCGTCGTTGTCGTAATCGCCCACTGCCACTCCGACGTCAAAGCCCGTGCCTTGCAAGCCGGCCTTGACGGTTACGTCGGTGAAGGTTCCGTCCCCGTTGTTGTGATAAAGCCGGTTCCATTGCTTCTCGCCGGTTTTCTTCATCGTCGCCAGGTCGGCGCCGTTGGTGAAGAAGATGTCCGGCCGCCCGTCGCCGTCGTAATCGAAGACGGCCACGCCCCCGGCCATCGTCTCCGGGGCATTGCGCGACTGGCTCTCGTCGCTGTCCAGTTGGAACGGCAGGGTTTTCAATTCAAAGCGAATCGGGGACTCGGAGTTCTGCCCGCTCAGGTTCGCCGGCCCCATCAAGAGTGTTACCCCCACCGTCAGCCAGCACGTTGCACGCGCGCTCGTCTTCATTACTGAAACACCGCTCCTGAATTGACGACAGCAGATTGTTCGGACTGCCCTATTCGAGCCGATTCTAATCTATCCGCCGGGCAACCCGTCAGCTTCGCCGAGAAGGCCTGTATTATCCTAGGCGTATGCGTACCCTGGGGCGGGTGACGCATCCTTGACTTCCCACCAATGAGGGTGGCCCATCCTTCGCCTCTTTTCTGGCGAAGGGCCGGTGGCCTAGGTGCCGGGAGAAGCAAGCACAACCACTGAAGCCGGGTGCCCCAGGTGCCTCGCCCGCCGTGGCGGACCGCGGCGAAGCGACCTCGAACGCCCTCTTGATCGGAATTTCGCCACAAGCCGGGTTTTAGGCATGGTGGTGGAAGGCTGCGCCGCCTCGAAAGCCGCAAGCCGCTTCCCGAGGCGAACGGCTATACTCCCCTTGGTCGACATTCTCTCCCTCGGAGCGCGCCCATGCCATCGTCCGCCGTCGATTATGCCCGCCGCAACCACCCCCGCTTTCTGGACGAATTGAAGGCCTTGCTGCGCATCCCTTCCGTCTCCACGCTGCCCGAGCACGAGGGCGATTGCCGTCGCGCCGCCGAGGCCGTGGCC
>JBEKCX010000147.1:0-5475 GCA_050014655.1 Occallatibacter sp.
TGGCTGCCGGCAGCGCGCGATGGCTGCCGGTTGCGTCTGAGGATTCCTGGGCGGCGCGGAACGAAGGCGCGCGAGTCCTCATTGGAAGCACAACTGGAAATCTATGTCCAACACAAGAACGATCGCCAGGAACTCCGGCTGGTTCGGAACAGAAACCATCGTCAGCTCCGTCGTTGCGCTGGTGTCCTCGATTCTCATCAACCGCTATCTGGGACCTGAGAAGAACGGCTATATCGTCTACGTCTCGTATATCGCCCAACTGGTCAGCGGCCTGGGCGGATTCGGCATTCCGGCAACTGCGCGAAAGTACATGGCCGAGTTTATCGGCATGGGCGACCGGGGCACAGCGCGGTACATTTTTTTGCGCACCCTGCTGCTGCAGACCGGCCTGGCCACGCTGGCCACCGGCGGCTTTCTCTACTGGGTGCTGGGCAACGCCAATCCGGACTACAAGTTGGCCGCGGCGCTGCTGGTGCTCAGCATCTGGCCTGCGATGGTCAACTCCATCCCGGCACAGGCCAACATGGCCACCGAAGATCTGTCGACGAATCTTCCCGCCTCCGTTATTTCAGCTCTTGTTTACTTCATCGCGATTACGGCCACAGTCCTGTTTCACTGGGGCGTGGTCGGCATCGGCGCGTCGCTGCTCACCATGCGCGCCGTCGATCTGCTGGTGCGCTTCTTTCCCACGCTCAAGCGGGTGCTTGCCTGGGAGACCACTCATGCTCATCCGCCAGGGTTGCGCAAGCGCATGATGGCCTTCGCGTGGCAAAGCGTCGCCACCATGGCGGTGGCGATGGTGGTCTGGGGCCGGTCGGAGATCCTTCTGCTAGAGCGTCTCTGCAAGGATATCCGCCAGGTGTCGTTCTATTCGCTGGCGTTTACCATGGCCGAACAGTTGCTGCTGGCCGCGACCATCTTCGGCACGGCGACCGCCACCACAATCTTCGTTCAGTACGGGCGAGACAAGTCCAGGCTTCCCGCCATTGCAGCCTCTACTTTCCGTTATCTGGCCTTGATCTCGATTCCGCTGCACTTCATCGCGGCCTCGCTCGCGGTGCCGGCGTTGCTGCTTCTCTACGGCAACAAGTTCGAGGACGCCGCCATGGTCGTGACGCTGGCGCCGCTGCTGTGCATCTTCAAGGCCTTCATCGGTCCGGCGACCAGCCTTCTGCAAACCAGCGAGCGGCAGCGTTTCGTCATCGCCGCAACGGTACTTGCGGGCGTCGTCGATTGGGGAGTGGCCTGGTGGCTTATTCCAGCCCACGGCGCGGTGGGCGCATGCATCGGCAACGGGGCGGCGCAGGCGTCGGCCGTCCTTATGATGTGGGCCGTGGCAATCTATCTTTTCAAGGTGAAACTTCCCTGGATGCATGTGGCAAAGATCGCTCTCAGCAGCGCTGTCGCGTCCCTTACCGCGTACTTGATCGCTTCTTATACAGCGCGCTTGGTTGCTTCTTATATAGCGCACTTGATCACTTCTTATACAGTGCACTTGATCGCTTCGCGGCTGGCTCCGGTCCCAGTTATTCTCGCGGGCGGCAGCGCTTCCCTCGTGGTTCTCTGCGCGCTCTTTTACCTGATGCGCGTCCTGGAGCCGGAGGACCGTGCTCGCTTCATCATCCTGACCGCGATGCTGCCGAAGCCCATCGCCGGCCCGGTGGACAAGGTCTTGTCGCTGTTGATCCGCCCGGCATCCGAGGGCGCAGTTGAAGCAGGATGATACTCCTAGCGCCAAACCAGAGCTGGTGTGCCCTGGTGATTTGAGTGCCGAGCCGCCGCTACTTGACGGTCTTGGTCTTGCTGTCGGTCTTGATAGTAAAGTCGCTATCGGGTATGGACGGATTGAGCTTGATGTTGAAGTAATAGCAGGTCCGGCTCTGGCCGTGGCCCTCGTCGAAGACCTGCTTGAGACTTACCGCGCGCGCCGGGTCGACCCAGATGGTCACCTTGGGAAGCATCTTGCGCACATCGGGGTCTTTGGCCACCAGTTCCAGCTTCTCGGTCTTGACGCTGACCTTGCCGTCGTTGAGGTCTTCCGAGCCCAGATAATTGATATCCCACTTGTCGGCCAACTCCTTGCCGCTGGCGCCAAAGCCGAGTAGCAGGTAGCTCTCGTACTTTGCGGCGCCATATTCGTGGATCTCGTCGGTGAGCTTTTCATAGACCTTCACTTTGCCGTCGGCGTAGATCACGTCCTTAGGCACGGGCTTGAATTTCGCCGGCTTGTCCTTTTCGACTCCAAGTGCTACCTCGCGGATGTGCGCGGCCATCTGAAAGCTCTTGCCGCTTCGCTTGTAGTAGGCAGTGCCTTTATCGATGTCCTTGCTATAGAACGGATCGGTCTGCTCGGTGTCGAACTCGAAGTCGGCGGAGGTGGAGTGGAAGTTGGCCGCCGCGGCGTCGAGGCGGCGGAGAACGCTGTTCAGATCGTCTTGCGGGGCGGCATAGACGCCGCAAGCCGTCGCCAAGACAAGCGAAATGAATGCGATGAAGACCAGCTTGATTCTAAGATGCATGGGATTCCTTGTTCCTTTGGATGAGCCAGCGCGGAAAATGAAGCAACAAAAACGAGTTACCGGTGGGCCCAGACCTTCCAGGCAAGATTTCCCTGGGCGTCGGTGACGGTCTCCCACTGGGTGACAAAGACGGCGTCGCCGGTGACCGGCTCGATGGCCTTGCGGAGAGCCTGCCTCACGACCTTGTCCGGGGCGCCTGCGGGCACGTTGGCGTCTGACGCCAGCACGGTGATGATGAGCCCGTGGCCGTCGTTGCCGATGACCTCGATCGGATGTGCCGGTCCGGCGCCGCTGGACGGCTTGTCGCCGTAGCTCCATCCGGGAATGTGCGGGGTGAGGAAGATAAACAGCAGGATTAGCGTCACCATCACGTCGTAATGGAAGCAGCCGCGCGGGTAGGTCCAGTAGAAATAACTCTTCAGAATCTGCCGGACACTGGGCCGGGGTTGCGGAACGGGTTCGCCGGAGTTCAAAGGTTGCATCGGGATTCCTTCACGATTCTGTCCAGGCCGCCCATGTAAGGCTGGAGGGCCTGCGGAATCAGGACTGAGCCGTCGGGCTGCTGGTAGTTCTCAAGGATCGCCAGCCAGGTGCGGCCGACGGCGAGGCCCGAGCCGTTGAGGGTGTGGACAAACTCGGGCTTGACCTTGGCGCTATGTCCGGGCTGGCTGGCGGGCCGGTAGCGGATATTGGCGCGCCGGGCCTGGAAGGCGTCGAAGTTGGAGCAGGAGGAGATTTCGCGGTAGAGTTGCTGGCCGGGAAGCCAGACCTCCAGGTCGTAAGTCTTGGCGGAGGAGAAGCCGGTATCGCCCGTGCAGAGCAGGACGCGGCGGTAGGGCAGGCCGAGGGCTTCGAGAACCTCCTCGGCGTCACGGGTGAGGCGCTCGTGCTCGGCGTCGGAGTCCTCTGGGCGGGTGAACTTGACCAATTCGACCTTTTGGAACTGGTGCTGGCGGATGATGCCGCGCGTGTCCTTTCCGGCGGCTCCGGCCTCGGCGCGGAAGCACGGGGTATAGGCCGTCAAGCAGATGGGCAGGCGGGCTTCGTCGAGAATCTCGTCGCGATAGAGGTTGGTGACCGGAACCTCGGCGGTGGGAATGAGCCAGTGGTCGCTGTCCTTGAACTCGCCGCGGGCGGCGGCCTCGGCATCGGCGTCGGAGCAGCGGAAGAGATCCTCGGCAAATTTGGGCAACTGGCCGGTACCGTAAAGCGACTTCGAGTTGACCATGAAGGGCGGAAGAACTTCAGTGTAGCCGTGCTTCTGGGTGTGCAGGTCGAGCATGAAGCTGATCAGCGCTCGTTCCAGCCGCGCGCCGGCGCCCACGTAGACCGCGAAGCGCGCGCCGGAGAGCTTGGCCGCGCGTTCCAGGTCGAGAATGCCGAGGGACTCGCCGAGTTCCCAGTGGGTCTTGGGGGTGTAATCCCAGGTGCGGAGTGCGGCATCGGCGAGGTGGGTCTTCACCACCACGTTGTCGGTCTCGGAGCTGCCAACCGGCACTTCGTCGCGGGTGAGGTTGGGAATGCCGGCGAGGGAGAGGCGGAGCTGCTCGTCGAGTTCGGTTGCTGTCTGGTCGAGCCGGTCGAGGCTCTCCTTGAGGGCGCGAATTTCGTCCATCAGAGCGGAGGCGTCCTGACCGGCCCTTTTCAGTGCGCCGACCTGCTGGCTCAGTTCGTTGCGGCGGGCCTTCCACTGTTCAGACTCAGTAATGGCCTCGCGACGGCTCAGGTCCAGGGCGCGAAAATTGCCCAGCAGCGCGGCGGGATCGGCCCCGCGGGCGCGGAGCTTCTCTTCCACCTTCTCCAGGTTGGCGCGGACAAATCCCAGGTCGAGCATCGCACTCCCAGTTTAACCGAAAGGGACGACAGGCAGGCCGCGGGACGGTTCCCATCCATGTGCCGGAAGGTGGTCCAACTTGAGAAAAACGGCAATATGCCGCGCCGCTTGAGCCAAATGACGGGTAGAATCGTCTTTACAGTAGGCAGAGTTGCTCCCACCGGCTGCCTGCGCCGACTTTCAGCCCTCCGGCATGGGGTTTGTGCTTGCGCGGATGGCTCAAGAGGCACGGAATCCCCTGGATGATGAAATCAAGACTCAGATTGCCGCACTCCTGGCTCACGTTTGCCGCCGTATCTCTCGCACTGCTGGCGGCGTTGCCTTTCCATGCCCAAGTTGAGCCGGGAAAGACGCTGCCGGAGACCACCGCCCCCAGCAAGTTGCCCACCGGCAGCCCTAATCAGACCGCTCCCGCCCCAGCCGCTCCGGCTGCCGCTGCGCCGGCCAAGCCCGCTCCGACCGTGGTTGCCGCGCCGGGCGAATCCGCCGCGACGGCGCCCGACCGCGCCTCGGCCTACTATCACCTGGCGCTGGCCGACATCTACGAGGAGGATGCCGGAGAGTTGGGCCGTCCGGAGCTGGTGACGCAGGCCGTGGAGGAGTACAAGCTGGCGCTGAACGCCGACCCCGGCTCCCCGCAGTTGAACGACGGGCTGGCAGACCTGTACCTGCGCAGCGGCCACACACGCGAAGCCGAAGCCACGGCCCGCAGGCTGCTCAAGAGCGCTCCCAACGACATTGAGGCGCACAAGCTGCTGGGGAAGATCTATCTTCGCCAGTTGAGCGACGCAGCCAATGCCGTGTCCTCGGCGTCGCCCTCCGGCAATGCGCTGGACCAGGCCATCGCCGAGTTCGAGAAGATCGTCGCGCTGCAGCCCAAGAGCGTAGAGGATCGCATGGTGTTGGGCCAGCTTTACAACGTCAAGCACGATGGAAAGAAGGCCGAGGAAGAGTTCAAGACGGCAAAGGCTCTGGAGCCGGACTCGGAGGAGGTGGTTCTGAACCTGGCCCGCCTCTATGCCGAAAGCAACGACCTTGCCCAAGCGGCCAAGGTGATTGAGGATGTTCCGCCGGCCGACCGCAGCCCCAGGATGGAGTTTGCCCTGGGCGCGGCCTACGACG
>JBEKCX010000147.1:5490-12239 GCA_050014655.1 Occallatibacter sp.
CATCGCCGCCTATCGGCGTGCAGCCAACCTGGACCCGGAAGATGCGCGCGCCCTGGACGCTCTGGGTCAGGCGCTGCTCAAGGACAACCAGCTCGATGACGCGCTGAAACAGTTCGAGGAGCTTGCCAAGGCCGATCCCGAGGATGCGGAAGCTCTGATCCATATATGCGAGATTCAGCGCCGGCAGGGAAAATACGAGGATTCGCTGGCCACCATCCGCAAGGCGCGAAAGCTGGATTCCATGAAGCAGAATCCCCCTTCGCAGGAGGCGCTGGAAGCCGGCTTTAACGAAGGGCTTCTGCTGGACGTGCTGGGCCGCTACGACGAGGCTGAGCAGGTTTACGGGGAGATGGTGGACCTGACCTCACACGCCAACGGCGCCTACAGCGCCGAGGAGAAAGACCACCGCAGCTTCTTCTTGGAGCGGCTGGGGGCGGTCTATGAGGAGGAGAACAAGACCGATCAGGCGGTCGCCACCTACCAGAAGATGATCGAGATGGGCGGCGACTCGGCTCTGCACGGCTACCAGGGAGAGGTGGATGCCTACCGCGACGCCAAGCAGTTCAACAAGGCGCTGGAAGTCTCCCGCAAAGCGGTGGATGCCGATCCCAAGAGCCGGGAGTTCAAGCTGATGCTGGCCACGGAACTGGCGGACCAGGGCAAGGCGGATGAAGGACTGGGCCTGGCCAGAGGCTTGCTGGACAACAGCGAGAACGACCGCGGCGTCTGGCTGGCGATTGGCCAGATGAACATCCGTTTGCGGCGCTGGAAGGATGCCGACGAAGCCTTCAATAAGGCCGCCGCTCTGACCACGAAGAAGGAGGACCGCACCTACCTGCTGTTCCTCAGGGGCGAGTGGTCCGAACGGCAGAAGCACTATGGGCCGGCCGAACGGTTCTTCCGCGAGGCGCTCGATCTGGAACCGGAGAGCGCCATGACCCTGAACTACCTGGGTTACATGATGGCCGACCGCGGCACGCGCTTGCCCGAGGCGTTGACGCTGATTCGCAAGGCCGTGGAGCTGGAGCCGACAAGCGGCGCCTACCTGGATTCGCTGGGCTGGGTCTACTTCAAGATGGGAGAGTACGAATTGGCGGAGGAGAACCTGCGCCAGGCGGTCGACCGCGACCGGACCGACCCCACCGTCCACGATCACCTGGGCGAGTTGTACGCCAAGACCAACCGCATCCGGCTGGCTGCGGCGCAATGGGAACTGTCGCTGGCGGCCTACGCCAAGTCGGCCGCGGCAGACGTGGACCCTGGCGACGTAGCCAAGGTGCAGCGCAAACTCGAGAGCGCCCGCGTGAAGCTGGCCAAACAGGAGAGCGCCATCGGGCAGCCCAAACCGGAATAGGGGCGAAACCCGGCAGACGGCCGGAAGGCTGTGCCGAGCAACTTGACCCGCCGCGGCGGGTTGAGCCGTCGATGAACCAGCCGACTCGCCAACTTGCGATCACCGCGAAGCGGTGGCTAACCTGCTGATTTCGTTTACAAACCGCCTCATCCAACTATCTTGTTCATTAAGAGCAGCCAGGAGGGTTGGATAACGGCGCGCGTGGCCCAGGTCCGGATCTGGAGAATCTGAGTGCGAATATCTCGCCTTTGCGGGCTGGAGCATTCATTCTTGTGAGAGAGGATTGAGATTTGGGCCATTGGCCAACCCCTTCGCTCGGCAACTCTGGGTCCGCACTCGACGCCAACAACGCCGCCGCGCGCGGCTTGACGAGGGAGCAAGTGCGCGTCTGGGCGCGGCAGGCGGGATTTGCGGATGCGGGGCTGGTGGCGCTTCCCTACGCCAACGAAGCGCAGGATGCGGCGCGCTTTGAGGAGTGGGTGAGGGCGGGTCGCGCCGGAACGATGAAATATCTGGAACGCCGCGCCGAGGACGGGCTGCTGTTACGGTCGCGGGTTGCGAATGCGTTCCCGTGGGCGCGCTCTGCGATTGTGTGCTTTGCCGGCTACAACAGCGCGCGGCCGCGTTCGACCGAACCGGCCGCGGAGGGCGCGGGATGGATTGCCCGCTACGCTTGGTCAAGCCGGCCGGAAAAGGGCAATGACGGCGCGGGCGGCGGGCGGCGACCGAGCGATTATCACCGGGTGCTCAAGAAGCGGCTGAGTGCGCTGGAAGCGCGGATTCGAGAGGAGCGCGCGCGAGAGGGATTGCACGGGTTTGAGGCGCGGGGCTACGTGGATACCGGGCCCCTGGTGGAGCGGGCGCTGACCACGGCGGCGGGGCTGGGCTGGACGGGCAAGAATACCTGCCTGATCCATCCCCGGCTGGGGTCGTTTGGGTTCCTGGCGGTGCTGCTGACTTCGCTGGAAGCGGAAGAGCCGCCGCTGACCGTGCCGGACCGCTGCGGGAGCTGCCGGCGCTGCCTGGACGCCTGCCCCACCGGAGCGCTGATCGCTCCCTACCAAATGGACGCGACGCGGTGCATCTCCTACCTGACCATCGAGCACCGCGGGCCGATTGCAGCGGATTTAATGGAGGGGATGGGGCGGCAGGTCTTCGGCTGCGATATCTGCCAGGACGTGTGCCCTTGGAATTCGCCGCGGCGGTTGCCGCTGAGCGCGGACCCGGAACTGGAGCCACGGACGGAGCTGGTGAATCCGGCGCTGGAATGGCTGGCGGGGCTGGCCGAGGCGGAGTTCGAGCTGCGGTTCAACGGTTCGCCGGTGCGGCGGGCGGGGTTCGCGGGGCTCAGGCGGAATGTGGCCATCGCTATGGGAAACAGCGGGCTGGCGCGGTTTGCGCCGTGGCTGGAAGTGTGGGCCGGGGCTGCGGACGAGGGGCTGCGAAGCGCGGCCCGGTGGGCGCTGGAAAGGCTCGGCGGGGCAGGACGTTGAGCCCCGCGGAAACGGGGGCCGGGCGGGGCGCGGACGGCGGCTCAACGGGACCGGGACCGGGGAGACTATCCTTGAAGAAACAAGCATCTGGCGGCGGCGCGGCGGTCGAGCGTTCCGCACATAGTTCCGCACATATCCATCGCGGAGATTCATTCGCTTGAGCAAGGAGCGGCACGTGGCTCAGCTTTCAGATTCCGGCACGAAGGGCGAAAAGGCGATCGAGGTTTCCGGCACGATCGATGGACATGAACCGGTTTCAAGGGCGAAGTGGTACCGCTGGCGCAAGGACGGCAAGGCGCTCATCGCCTATCTGCTGGACAGCGAGGTGCATACCTTCGCCTTCAGCGTGGCGGCCAACGCCATCATCTCCTTCCTTCCATTCATTGTGCTGCTCTACACGCTATCGCGCAGCGTTTTCCACTCCACGGTGATGGTGGACGTGGTGAACGACATGGTCCAGTACTTCCTGCCCTCGAACCAGAATTTCGTGGCAGCCGGCCTGGCGGCAGAGGCCCCGCGCCACGGGGTGCAGATCTTCTCGCTAGTCATGATTCTGGTCTCGTGCACGGGGATCTTTCTGCCCCTGGAGGTGGCGTTGAACCAGGCCTGGGGCGTGACCAAGAGCCGCAACTACCTCCTCAACCAAGTAGTCGCCTTCGGACTGGCGCTGCTGATGGTGGCGCTGGCGCTCGTGAGCATCCTCGTGAATGCGGGCGCGCAGTCGCTGCTGACCGCGATCTTCTTTCATCACACGGATAACTTCTTCTACGCGGGGTTGGCTCGCCTGTGGCTGGCACTTTCCACCGGCGTGGCCTCCATCGTCTTCTTCTTTTCGATCTACTGGCTGCTGCCCAACCGGAAGGTTCCCTGGCGGCCGGTGCTGCGCACCTCCATCGTGACGGGAGTCGTGTGGCTGGCGGCCAAGATTGTGTATGTGGAACTGCTGTTGCCGTACCTGGACCTGAAGGCGCTGTACGGGCCGTTCTATGTCTCGGTCGGGCTGCTCTTCTGGGGTTATGCCTCGGGGCTGATCCTCTTTGCCGGAGCGCAGTTCAGCGTGGCGCGGCTGCAGCAGAACCAGAGTTGACGTCACCTGTTCAGTCCGGTGAAAGGTCCGGTGGGCCGGCGCGATGCGGCTCATTTCTCATCGGTTCGTCGGAAGGCTGGATTGGTGGCAAGGCCGGTGAGTTCGGACTTGACGGCAGGAGGTGTGTCGGGCGAGGCGAGCATGTATTCGATGTAGTCGGCGGCAAGAGGATCGGTCTCCTGGAACGAAGCGAGCGACCAGCCGCCTGCGTGATACGCTAGCGCGCGGCCTATCGAGGGCGTCCATTCCTTGATCGGATGCGAGGATTTGCTTGCCTTTTCAAACTCGTCCCAGTCGGGGCGCCATGCGAGTCCGGTGGCGATCTTCTGAATGGGCTCAAACTGGCCGGTCGCGCAGAAGATCGCCCACAACATATCGAATTCCATGGGAATGTCCTGGGGCGCGGTGAACTGGTAGGGGTTTGGGATCTCGGGATTCTGCTTGAAAGCTTGCTGCTCCTCTTGGCTCATGGTCTTGAGAACCGCTTCAATGTCGTAGCCGGCCATGAAGAGAACAGTCACTCCGAAATCGCGCGTTATCCCCTTCTGCATTGAAATCCGGGCCATAAAGTCCTTGGCAGCGGCGGGATCGGCCTTGAGCGCGGAGCTGAAAGAAAAGAGGATGCTCCCTAGCGTTCCTTCGCGCTCCAGCACCTTGCGATCGGCGGCGAGGACAAACAGCAGCGCCGGGTAGAGGCGCGCCGGATTTGGCTTCCAGTGGTAACCTTGGAAAAAATCGTTCATCTCTTGATCGTCTTTGAAGGTCCGCTTGCTGCCTGTTTCGAAGGATTCAATCTGAATCGTGGCGGGCTTGAGAGTCTTGTGTCCGGAGGGCGTTTCAAGCTCCGCCTCGACGGTAGCTGTTCCATCACTGGCGTCCACAGGGACGCACCAGTTATCCGCCGATACTCCCATGCTTGACGAGGTGAGAAGCGGATTCTTGATGCCTCCTGCGGCAAGCGCCGCAGTCACAAAGTCTCCTCCCTCCGGCTTGATCTGCTTGGTCTGAGCCAGCGACGCGAGCGCATGGTCCTGGCTCTGGCCGGCAAACTTAACGCGGAAGGACAACTTCGTTTTTTCGAGGTACTGGTCGCGATTGTCGCCCGTGGCGACGACTCCAACCCGGATGCACTGACCGGGATTGAGCAGTGTGACGTTCTGCGGGGCGTTTACCAGCTTGAGCGTATGCGGCCATTGAACGAGCACCACCGATTCGTTCACAAGAAAGAGAAACGTCTCGTTCTTCTTGGGCAGAGACTTCAACACTTCGGCATCATTCCGGGCCGGCAGCGGGGACACGAGCGCAGCAAGCGCGATGAATCCGGCCGCAAAGCTCCGCAACATTCGCGCAGAGAGCAAAAACAGTGCTGTTTGCATGATGGAAGCAGTAAACAGCAATCCAAAGCAAAAGGCAAGCGGCTCCGGATTGCGCCTTCCCCTCAGTGCATCCCCGGCGGCGGTGCGGCGTGGGGTTTCGGCTTCTTGAAGAGCCATGCCGAAGCGGCGCAGATGACGGCCAGCACGGCGGTCCAGCGGAAGACATCCACGTAGGCCATGAGGGCGGACTGCTGCTCCATGAGGGCGTAGATCAGGCCCAAGGAGCCGGGGCGCGCCTGGGCGGGGCCGAGGCGGTGGCCGAGGTAGCCGGCGATGAGCGCCGATTTCTGCTGGAACACCGCGGTGGATGGGGTAATGTGGGAGCCGATTTCGCTCTGGTGGAGGGCGGCGCGGCGGATCAGGGCGGTGGTGGCCATCGAGATGCCGATCGATCCGCCGATGTTGCGCAGCATGTTGGCCAGGCCAGTGGCGTTGCCCATCTCCTTGTTGGGGATGGTAGCCATCATCATGGTGGACATGGGGACAAAGACAAAGCTGAGGGCAAAGCCGGTGAGGGTGATGGGGATGAGCAGGGTGTAGGGGCCGATGTCGAGGTTGACAGTGCCGAAGACGGTGGCGCAGGCGGCAAAGCCGAGGAAGCCCACGGAGAGCAGCTTGCGGTTGTCGATGCGGGAGCCGAGGAAGCCGATGAGCGGGGAGCCGATGAACGAGCCGATACCGCGCGGGCCGACGACCAGGCCGGCGGCAAAGGCGGTATAGCCGAGAACCTCCTGGTAGTAAAGGGGCAGGATGGCGATGGTGATGTAGATGCACATGCCCAGCATGGCCACCAGGAAGCAGCCGGTGCGGAAGTTGCGGTCCTTGAGGACGTGCAGATCGAGCAGGCCCCTGGGGTGGGTCCAGGAGTGCCAGATCCACAGCAGCAGGGAGACAACGAGGGCCGCGACCGTCCAGCGCACCCAGGCGGCGCCGAACCAGTCGTCCTCCTGGCCCTTGTCGAGCACGATCTGGAGGCTGCCGGTCCATACCATCAGGAGGCCGAAGCCGATGTTGTCGAAGGCTCCAACCTTGGCGTGCTTGATGTAGGGCGGGTCGTGAACGAAGCGGCTAATCATGATAACGGCGAGGATGCCGACGGGGATGTTGATGTAGAAGGCGTAGCGCCAACTGAAGGTATCGGTGAGCCAGCCGCCCAGGGTGGGCCCGATCACCGGCGCGACCACAATCCCCAAGCCGTAGGCGGCCATGGACATGGAGCGCTTGGAGACGGGAAAGCTTTCCAGAAGAATGGATTGCGAGAGGGGTTGCAATGCGCCGCCGCCCGCTCCCTGCAATACGCGGGCCAGCAGGATGACGCTCAGCGAGGGGGCGGCTCCGCAGAAGAAGGAGGCGATGGTGAAGAGGGTGACGCAGGTGAGCAGAAAGCGCTTGCGGCCGAAGCGGCGAGCGAACCAGTTGGAGGCGGGCAGGATAACGGC
>JBEKCX010000148.1:0-6729 GCA_050014655.1 Occallatibacter sp.
CGAGTGCACGCCGTGGGGCATGCCGGCCTATAACATCTTCGGATGGCAGAGGCCCTGCTATCTGCTCCAGGAGGGTTACGCCGAGAGTTACAAGGAGCTGCTCGAGACCACCGCCTGGGAGAACTATGGCGTGGCCAGCGGCAATCCCAAATGCGCCAACTGCATGGTCAGTTGCGGCTATGAGACCACGGCGGTCATCGACGGCTTTGGCTCGGTGAAGGGTTTCCTGGCCATGGCGCGCGGTAACTTCCGCCTGTATCCCGACCGGCACGCGCTCAAGCTGCTGGATCAGGTTGCGCCAAGTGGTCCATCGCGGTTGATCCAGATTGCGGAGCCGGAGCAGAGCCTTGAGGAGACCCGCGCATGACCGCCGAAGTGGCGAAATACACGCGCGAGCAAGTTGAGGCGCTGGAGCTGGCTCCCGGCGCGGAGCAGGAGAATCTTGAAGGCTGGGTTCCGGTGCTGGCCAATGACGACGACTTGCGCCAGGCCATGGAAAAGGCCCGCGATTATCGCGGCGATGTAACATTGACTCTCAAGTCCGGCGAGCGCATCGAGGCCTTCATCTTTAACTGCCAAACCGGCCCCACCCTTGAGGATTCCTTCTTGCAGTGCTTTACGGCGCGCTCGGCTGAGAAGCGCAAAGTGAGTTATGCGGATATCGCCAGCGTCGAATTCACCGGCAAGGATCGCGCCGCCGGCAAGCACTGGGAGGACTGGGTGAAGGCCTACAATGCAAAGAAGGCCGCCGGCGAGAAGAATATCGGGCTGGCGCCCGAGGCGTTGGAGTAGCGGCATAGGGGTCAGAGATCGGCACTCGGATTTCGCGTTCGCAACACGGTGGAAAATGCACAGGCCTGGCCCAAATGGCAGATAACATGTGGGCGGCTCGGCGTAAACTGATTTCTGACCCCTGATCTCTGATCTCTGACGATCTATGAAAGTCTTCCTCACAGGCGCGACGGGATTCATAGGCCACCACGTGGCTTGGGCGCTGACCATCGAGGGCGCCCGGTTGCGGATGCTGGTGCGCAAGACCAGCAGTCTGGCCAACCTGGAAGGCCTCGACGGCGAGACGCATGTGGGCGACCTGAGCGAGCCGGAGTCGCTCCAGCCCGCGCTGGCCGGCTGCGATGCGGTGGTTCACGTGGCCGCCGACTACCGGCTGTGGATTCCCGATTCCAAGGCCATGTACCGCACCAATGTGGACGGCACGCGCGAGCTGCTGCGCATGGCGCGCGAGGCCGGGGTGAAGCGCTTCGTCTACACATCGAGCGTGGCGACGATGCACTTCCGCACCGACGGCCTGGTCGTCAACGAGGACACGCCAGTCGAGCTCAGCGACATGGTGGGCCACTACAAACGCTCCAAGTTTCTGGCCGAGCAGGAGGCCATCCAGGCGGCCGAGGGCGGCCAGCAGGTCGTCATTCTGAACCCCACTTCGCCGATTGGAACCAACGACTGGAAGCCCACGCCCACGGGGCGCATCTTCGTGGACTTCCTGAACGGCAGGTTTCCCGCTTACATGGATACCGGCTTGAATCTGGTTGACGTGGCCGAGGTGGCGCGCGCACACGTGGCTGCGCTGATATTGGGCCAGCCGGGCAAGCGCTACATCCTGGGCGGCGAAAACCTGACGCTCAAGCAGATTCTCGACAAGATGTCGGCGATTACCGGCATTCCGTCGCCCACCAGGAAGATTCCCTTCGCCGTGGCGGCCACCTATGCTTTCTTCGAGGAGTGGATCACGGGCCGCATTCGCGGGCGCGAGCCGAGGGCCACGCTCGAAGAGGTGCGCATGGGCCGCAAGAAGATGTACGCCAGTAGCGCCCGCGCGCAGCAGGAGCTGGGCTTCCGCATTGTGCCGGTCAGCCCGGCCATGAAGGCCGCGATTGAATGGTTCCGCGCGCACGGCTACGCACCGTGAGCCAGTCCACCTTCAGCTCGGTCATGCCGGGTGCCATTGGCTAGAGTTTTGTGTCAGGGCACGACTTCAGTCGTGCCGAAAGGCGGCAAAATGAAGATGGGCTTTAGCCCCTGAGGGAAAGGACGGGCAGAAGATGAGAAACTGGTTGCGAATTTGCGGCTTACTTGCCGTTCTTCTATTGCCAGTAGGTCTTCAATGTCAAATTGGCTGTTTTCCTCCCGGCGGTTGTTCCTGTGAAGACGAAAAGGTCTCTCCTAACCTGACGATAACTAATCGGGTCAAGTTGACGGGTTCGCTTCTTGATGCATTTGGAGAGCCGCTTCGATACAACGAATCCATTATTCATATTGAAGTGCGAGATCCTTTGACGAATGAAGTCCTATCTTCGGCAGCAATCGATGAGCGAGGGAGATTTGATCTCGGTGCAGTCCCCGCCGGGAAATATCGTTTAGTCGCTTTTAGACTGCTAGGGAAGAAGCCTAGCCGGTTGCCTCTCCTTGATCAACCCAAACCTGTATCTTGCTCAAGCAAGAATCAGTGCAAACTCGAAATTGTCTTGACTATGCATGAAACCGATGTGCCCTATCTCTTTTGCCCGCCCAAGTAACGGTCAGCGAAACACTGACGTCTTAAGGATCGAAATCCAGATGACCCGCGTTGCCTTCATCGCCGCCTTTCCGAACGAGTTAAAGCCCCTTGTCCCCGGCTGGCCGCACAGTAGCCGGAACAATGTGCACTTCTGGGCCCAGCGCGACTCCGAAGAAGAATGGATCGCCGCGTGTGCTGGAGCCGGCCAGCAGGCTGCGACTCGCGCTTTCACAGCTATCGAGGAAGGAGGCCCCGTCGACCTGGTCTTCTCCGTTGGCTGGGCCGGCGCGCTGGCCCCCGAACTCGCTCCCGGCACCGCCCACAATGTTGCAGGCGTCATCGACGTCCGCACCGGCGAACGCTTCCGTTGCGACGCCGGCGCCGGAGAGCGCTGGCTGGTCACCAGCCCCAGGGTTGCCGGCGCGGCGGAGAAGCAGCGTCTTGCCGCCGCCTACGGAGCCGGCCTGGTGGACATGGAAGCTGCCGGTGTTGCGCGACTGGCCCAGATGCGCGGCATTCCTTTTTATTGCATAAAAGGAATCAGCGACGGATACACCGACCAACTGCCTGATTTCAATAGATTTATTTCTGCGAATGGGAAATTCAGCCTTATCCGGTTCATTCTTTTTGCCCTCGTCAGACCCTGGCGCTGGCCCGCACTGGCGCGAATGGGCGAGAATAGCAGGGTGGCCGCGCAGGCCATCAAGGAAGCTATTCTCGACTTTCTCGACGAAAGGGCCTACATCAGAAGGCGCAATGGCTACCCGGATCTCACACGCTGAAAACCAGACCGACGGGAGGGTTCCCGCGACCATGCGGGCCGTGGTCTATCGCGGCGTCAACGATCTGCGCCTGGAGACGGTTCCCGTGCCGTCCATCGGGCCGGGAGAACTGCTGGTAAAGGTGGCTACCTGCGGCGTCTGCGGGACGGATCTCAAGAAGATTCACACCGGCTCGCACTCGGCGCCGCGCATCTTCGGCCATGAGATGGCGGGAACCGTTGTGCAGGTGGGCGAGGGCGCGGCGGCCTTCGCGGTGGGTGAGCGGGTGGTGGTCCATCATCACGTTCCCTGCGGAGAGTGCTATTACTGCCGCAAGCAGACCTTTGCGCAGTGCCCGGTGTACAAGAAGGTGGGCGCGACGGCCGGCTTTGAGCCTTCGGGCGGCGGGTTTTCGGAGTACATTCGCGTGATGGACTGGATTGTGGCCAACCGCGGAGTGGTGCGGATTCCCGGCGGCGTGCCGCTTGAGCAGGCAGCGTTTCTTGAGCCGGTGAATACGGTTCTGAAGGCCGTGAAGCTGCTGAACCTGGCAGCGGACGAGACGGTGCTGGTCATCGGCCAGGGGCCCATCGGCGTGATGCTGGCCGCTCTGGCCCGGCGCAGCGGGGCGCGCGTGCTGACCAGCGATCTTTATCCCGAGCGGCACGCCATTGCGGCGAAATTCGGCCTCAACGAACCCATCGACGCCGCTACGGCGAATGTGGTTGAACGAGCGTTTGCGGCCACCGATGGGCGCGGGGCGGACGCCGTGATTCTGGCCGTGGGGGGTACGGCGCTGATCCAGACGGCGATGGACGCCGTGCGGCCCGGCGGCAAGGTGATGCTGTTTGCGCAGACCCAGCACGAGAAAGCCAGCTTCGATCCCGGTGCGGTGTGCATGGATGAGAAGACCCTGCTCGGCTCCTACTCCGCCTCGGCCGCTATCCTCGATGAGGTCACCGGGCTGGTCTTCGGCGGCTACCCCAACGGATTCGATTTGACGCAACTGATCTCACACCGCTTCCCGCTGGAAAGGGCGGTGGAAGCGATTCAGGTCGCTTCTCACCCCACAGCGGCCTCAATGAAGATTATGATTGAGCCTGTTCCGGGGGCCGGTCGAGATTAGGAGGAAGCCTGCATCCATGGCGAGAACGGTGAAGGACGCGATCCTCCGCGGCCGCAAGACGGTCGAGACGGTAGTCGAGGGAGGCCTGGACACCGTCGAGACGGTCGTTGAAGCAGGCCTGAACACGGTCGATGCGGTGGTCGTCAAAGGCCGCAGGACGGTCGAATCCGCCGTCAGCCTGGGGCGCAGAACCGTCGAGAACGCGCTTCTGGGGCGCAGCACTATGCAGGCCGCCGTCCTGCACGGCCGCGAAGATATCCGCATCGAGGAGGTTCCCATCCCCAAGGCCGCGGTGGGCGAGCTGATCGTTCGTGTGGGCGCGGCGCTTACCTGCGGAACGGACCTCAAGGTTTTCCGCCGCGGATACCATGCCCGCATGATCGTTCCCCCGGCGCTCTTCGGGCACGAATTGGCAGGGATCGTGGTCGAAGCGGGCGATGATGTCACGGCCTTTGCCGCCAGCGACCGCGTAGTGGCGCTGAACTCGGCCCCCTGCGGAGAGTGCTTCTTTTGCGAGCGGGGCCAGGAGAACCTCTGCGACGATCTGCTCTTCAACAATGGAGCATATGCGGAGTTCATCCGCATTCCCGCGCGCATCGTGGCCAAAAATACGCTCCGTGTGCCGGAGCATGTGCCGCTGGAGCACGCGGCGCTGACCGAGCCGCTGGCTTGCGCGGTGCATGGATTTGAGGATTCGGGCGCGCGTTCGGGAGATACGGTGGCGGTGATCGGCGGCGGCCCGCTGGGGCTGATGATTCTGCACGTGGCCGCGCTGGCCGGCTGCCAGACGATCGGCATTGTGAGGCACGACGGGCAGGCGGAGGCGGCGCGGCTGTTGGGCGCCACGCACGTGGTGCAGACCACCAGCATTCGCAAGGCGATCGGCGAGACGCGCGCGCTGACGGAGAAGAACCGCGGCGTGGACATTGCCATCGAGGCGGTCGGCCTGCCGGATGCGTGGCTGGAGGCCGTGGAATTGGTGCGCAAAGGCGGCACGGTGAACTTCTTTGGCGGGTGCGCCCTGGGAACCCATGTGAATCTGGACACCAATCGCATCCACTACGGCGACGTCACGCTGCGCTCCACATTCCATCACACGCCGGTCATCTGCCGCAAGGCGATGGATATGATTGCGGGAGGGCGCTTCCAGGCGCAGGCCTTCATCACCGGCCATGCCCACCTCTATGAACTCAACCGCGTCTTTGAGAAGCTGATGAAGCGCAGCAGCGAGATCAAGACCGCCATTGTGCCCTGAGGCGATGCGATGACGAGGAAGGCGACCAAGCAACCGGACAGGGAAACGGAAGCAGCGGAGAAGGCCGCGGTGCTGGAGAAGGAAGCGCAGCTCGCGGAGGAGTTGATTGCTCGCGGCTGGGCGGCGCTGCCTGAGAGCTATCGCATTCCCGAGGTAGCGCCCACGCTCGACGAGGCGCGCGCTTACTGCAAGCGGCTGGCCGAGTCGCACTACGAGAACTTTCATGTGGCCTCGTGGTTTCTGCCCAAGGAGCTGCGCCCCCATTTTCATGCCATCTACGCCTACTGCCGCATCGCCGACGATCTGGGCGACGAGGTGCGCGACCCGGCGGTTGCGCTGGCGCTGCTGGACCTTTGGGGCCGGGAGCTGGATGCCTGCTACCAGGGCAAGACGCGCCATCCGGTCTTTGTGGCGCTGGCCGAGACCATCCACGATTGCTCCATTCCCAAGGATCTGTTTGCGGACCTGTTGAAGGCCTTTCGCCAGGACCAGTCGGTCACGCGTTACGAGACCATGGAGGATGTGCTGGCCTACTGCCGCTACTCGGCCAACCCCGTCGGCAGGCTGGTGCTTTATGCCTGCGGCGAGGCGGACGAGGAGAAGTTCAAGCTTTCGGATGCAACCTGTTCGGCGCTGCAACTGGCGAATTTCTGGCAGGACGTGCGCCGGGACTACGCCCGCGGGCGCATCTATCTGCCGCAGAAAGACATGGAGATCTTCCGCGTCAGCGAACTGATGATTGCCGAAGGGATTGCGACGGACGGATTCCGCGGGCTGATGCGCTGCGAGGTCGATTACACGCGCGGACTCTTTGAGGAGGGATTCCCGCTGATCGGAATGGTAGGCCGCGATTTGGCGGTGGACCTGGACCTGTTCAGCCGCGGAGGCCTGGAGATTCTGCGCGCCATCGAACGGCAATCCTACGACGTGTTGACCGCCCGGCCGGCCATTTCGAAGAGAACCAAGGCCAAGCTCGGGCTGTGGGCCGCGGCGGCCAAGCTGCTGCCGCTTCTGAGCCTGGCCAGGCGCGCGCGGCGCATTGAGAAGACAGATTGACTCATCAAGATCCATT
>JBEKCX010000149.1:0-6713 GCA_050014655.1 Occallatibacter sp.
GGAGTGGTAGCCCAGCGTGTACTGGTTGCGAATATCGCGCGCCACTTCTGCGGCGATCTGATCGATCTGCTCGATGCTCCTAGGGAAGAAGGCCATGCCGCCGGTCTCGGTTGAAAGCATCTCCAGAGCCCGGCGGGCGTGGCGCACCTCGGCGCGGCTCATCTCGTCGCCAAACAGCAATCCGATGGAGTAGATCACCGGTCCCGACAGTTGCTGCACCCGCCGGATGGTCTGCTCCAGGTTCAGGGTCGAGGCATTGTCTTCGCCGTCGGTGATGAGGATGAGAACCTGCTTGGGGCGCTTCGCGTCGGCCACCAGCTTGTCCGCTGAGGCCGCCACGGCATCGTAGAGCGCGGTGCCGCCCCTGGATTCGATGTGGCTCAGCCCGTCGCGCAGCTTGTTCACGTCGGAGGTGAACTCCTGGTCGATAAAGGCCTCGTCGGAGAAGTTCACCACAAAAGCCTCGTCCTGAGGATTCGAGGCCTGGATCAGGTCAAGCGCGCTCTTGTTCACTGCCGGGCGCTTGCGATACATGGACCCGGAGTTATCGACCACCATGGCGATGGAGACGGGAAGATCGCTGTGCTGGAAGCTGATGAGAGTCTGTTTGACCCCGTCCTCGTAGACCTCGAAGTTGTCCTTCTTCAGGTCCGGAACCAGGCGGTTGCCCTCCAGCACCGTGCAATTGAGCGCCACTTCCTCCACGTTGGTGTGCAGAATATATCCCCCGCCCTCCTTCCGGACGGGGCCAAGCGCGCTTGAGGCGCCGGGCTCGGCATCGGGCGAGCGCACCGGGTCGCGGTCCACGGTCAAGGAGGGAACCTGGCCCGGCGACGCCTGTGCGGGGGCGGGCGGGGCGGACGATTGTTGCGCGGCGAGCGGCAGCGCCGCCGCGGCAAGAAGAGCCGCGAGAACCGCTTTATTGCAAAGGCGCATAGTAACCGGTGCGAGCATGGACGGTGAGAGGGGGCAACCCCGCGGGAGGATTGACCCTCACCTTCACTTTACGCCACTTGCCGTCGCGAGTCAGATCCTTGGGCCGGTAACCGATCACATATTGGTTGCGCAACTCGGTCGAAATCTTCTCGGCAATGTCGCCCATATCGGCGACATCGTCCACGCGGAAGAGCCGACCGCCGGTTTCCTCGCTCAGTTCGAAGAGAAGCTGCGGCCCGGCGCGCTCCTCGGGAGTGGGCGCGTAGGGGTCGAAGATGCCGATCGAGTAGATCTCGACGTCGGCCTCGCGCACCTGCGCGCGCAGCTCGCCCTCGGTATAGCGGGAGCGGTTATCGCCGCCGTCGGAGACCACCAGCAGCGCCTTGCGCTCGTGGCGCGCCTCCTTCATCTTGGTCACGCCGTAATAGATCGCGTCCAGCAGGGCGGTGCGATGGCCGCTGCGCACGGTGGCCAGCCGGGCCTCGATGTCTTCCACCGAGTTGGTGAAATCCTCGATCAACTCCGGCCGGTCGTTGAAGCCGATCACGAAAAACTCGTCCTGCGGGTTGGCGGTCCGGATGAACTGCAGGATCGACTCCCGAGCGCGAATCAGCTTGGAGGTCATGGAACCTGAAAGGTCGAAGATGATGCCGATAGAGACCGGCGCGTCCTCGCTGGCGAAAGTGGCGATCTTCTGCTGGCCGCTGTTCTCAAAAACCTGGAAATCGTGCTGCTCCAGGCCTGTGACCAGGCGGTTCATGGGATCGGTGACCGAGACCGGGATCAGCACCATATCCACGTTGAGCCTGATCCGGGAGCCGGGGCGGATTTTCAGCGCGTTGGGGCCGGTTGCCGCCGGCGCTTCGGCTCCCGCGGGCGCTCCCGTGGCCGGCGTGGAGGCGGAGGTGGAGGGTGGGGGCACATGCACTGTGTCGAGAGGGCTTTCCTGAGCCGGGGAGCGCGCCAGGCAGAAAACCGCCGCCAAGCCGCAGATGCCCAGCCAGCGGATCAACCGCCGGGGGTTGCGCCGGTTGGGAGAGACTTGCTGGGGAATAAGCATCGTCATGGCGCGGCACCACGGAATGAAGGCGATGTTAGCACGGTTTGCGCACCGCCGGCGTAGCTGTTTTACCACGGTCGTCGCCGCCCGGCCCGCCGCCGGAATCGACGAAGCCCAAACACGGCCGCCCCGCTGGAGCAATTGCCCATCGTCCTCTCAACCGTTAGACTGGTGGTTTGAGGGGCCCGTTATGTTGGTTGTGATGAAAGCGCAAGCCACGCCGGAGCAAATCCAGGCGGTCTGCGAGTCCATTGAGCAGTTGGGTCTCCGCGCCCATCCACTCCCGGGAGCCCAGCGCACCGCCATCGGCATCACCGGCAACACGGGCGAGATCGACCGCGGCAACCTCGAATCGCTCTCCGGAGTGGCCGAGGTCATCCGGGTCTCCAAGGCTTACAAGCTGGCCAGCCGCGAGGTCAAAGAAGAAGATACCGTCGTCCGCTTCGCCGGAACCGACGCCGCCATCGGCGGGCGCAACCTGGCCATCGTCGCCGGCCCCTGCTCCATCGAGAGCCGCGAACAGGCCTTCGCCATCGCCGGGCAGGTTGCGGCGGCGGGCGCGCAGTTCTTCCGCGGCGGCGCCTTCAAGCCCCGCACCTCGCCTTACGCCTTCCAGGGCCTGGGCCTTGAGGCTCTCCGCATCATGGCAGAAATCCGCGACCGCTTCGGCCTGCGCATCGTCACTGAAGCCATCGACAACGAATCCCTCGCCCTGGTGGCAGAGTGGGCCGACGTCATCCAGATCGGGGCGCGCAACATGCAGAACTTCTCCCTGCTCAAGCGCGCCGGCCGCCTCCATAAGCCGGTCCTGCTCAAGCGCGGCCTCGCCGCTACACTGGAAGAGTTCCTCATGGCCGCCGAGTACCTCATGAGCGAGGGCAACTACGAGGTCATCCTTTGCGAGCGCGGCGTCCGCACCTTTACTGACCACACCCGCAATACCCTCGACCTCAGCATCATCCCCGCCGTGCGCCGCCTCAGCCACCTGCCCATCCTGGTGGACCCCAGCCACGCCACCGGCAAGCGCGACAGCGTGCTGCCTATGGCTCGCGCCGCCATCGCCTCGGGCGCCGACGGCCTCCTGGTCGAGGTTCATCACCAGCCCGACAAGGCGCTCTCCGACGGCCCCCAGTCCATCTATCCCGCACAGTTTGCCGCCATGATGGACGAGATCCAGCGGATCGCTCCGGTGGTCGGCCGCAACCTGCCTCGCGGCATCCACGTCGAGGCCGCCGCCGGCTGATGCCATGACCCTGCGGCGCGCCATCCTCGTCGCCTTCACCTTGCTCGCGCTCGCCCTCACCGCCTGCCGCCCGCACGACTTCCCGCAGTACCCGCCCAACTATCGCGAATACGCCTACGTCACCAACGGCGGCAGCGGCACCGTCACCGTCATCGACGTGGTCAATGTGCGCGTGGACCGCGAGCTGTCCGTGGGCCGCAATCCCGTCGCCGTGGCCGCCAGCCCCACGCGCAATGAAGTCTACGTCGTCAACTCCGGAGTCGAAGGCGCGCCAGGCTCGGTTTCGGTCATCGATGCCGAAAGCAACACCGTCGCCGCCACCATTCCCGTTCACCGCCAACCGGTCTCCATCGACCTCGACCCCACCGGCGAACGAGCCTACGTAGCCAACTCCGGCTCCAACACCATCTCCGTTCTCGACCTCAAAACCCGCCGCGAGATTGCCGTCCTGGGCGCCGGCGAAGTCCCCGTCGCGGCCCGCATCTCCCCCGACGGCAAAACCCTGGTCGTCGCCAACCGCGGCGGAAACAGCGTCAGCCTCATCGATCCCGCCGCCAAATCTCTCCGCGCCGTCTTCGAGGGCTGCCCCGGCGCCAGCGACGCCGTCATTCTCCCCGACTCCTCGAAGGCCTTCGTGGCCTGTGCCGCCGGCCACCAGGTCATGGCCATCGCGCTTGCCCACTCGAAATCCAATCCGGACCAGCCGGACCGCCTCGAGGCCCTCCTCGACGTGGGCCGCGCTCCCGTGCAACTGGCCCTCAAGCCCGACGGCGGCGAGCTCTTCGTCTCCAACTCCCTCGGCGATTCCATCTCCGAGGTCGTCACCACCACCAACGATGTCGGCGGTGCTTACCTGATCGGCGACGACCCCGTCCGCGGCCTCGTCTCCTCCGACAACTCCATGCTTTACGTCGCCAACTTCAACTCCCAGTACGTCACCCCGTACGCCATCGATGACGGCGCGCGCCTCCGTTCCATCCGTGTCGGCGACGGCCCCGCCGCTCTCGCTTTCTCGTCGGCCGGCCATCTCCTCTTCGTCGTTGACAACCGCTCCGCCGACATCGCCGCGGTCCGCACCGCCTCTCTCTCCCTCTTCGCCGTTCTTCCCGCCGGCCGCGCCCCCAACGCCATCGCCGTCAAAGCCTACAGGCTGCCGTAGCTCCGCGCGGGCATTCAACGGGCCGCAATCGATGAGGAGCGCCGCAAGGCAATCGCATGAACGTGAGAATCCGGGATGTTCTTGTTTTGAAAGGGCACGCCTTCACAGGCTGCGGAAAAACTCCGCTTTGCAACAAGGGCACGACTTCAGTCGGGCCGCAAAGGGCTGAAAAGAAAGGTGGGCTTTAGCTCCTGCGGAATTTCGGCGTGGCGAAAAACCACGGATACTCTTCTTCCGATCATCGGTTTATGAACTGCTCCGCCGGGTGCCCCAGGTCCCTCGTCCGCCGCGGCGGAGGGACCTGGGAAAGCACGAATCCACATGGTCTGGGTACAAGGCGCCCAAATCGCCACGATGTCCAGACGATGCCAAATCGCCCTGCCGCCCCGGCAAGAAGCCCACTCAGGAGATTCTCGGCCGTAGCCCCCGGCTTTCCCCGCCTCTTGCAGAGAATCAATGCGTCCCGGCGCACCATGGATGTATGCCATTCCTCCCACAACTCCAGCAGCCTTCGCGCCGCAGAGGATTCCCCTGCCCGTTCTCATCGCCTGCGGTGTCAGCCATCTCCCCGGTCCGCAGTCCCTGTTCCTCGCCGTCCGCCGCGGCGGAAGCCTGCGGCCTGCTCCCCACTCCCTATCAGACCCCCCCTCCCCTCCGGGAGCCTCTTTTCCGTTCCAGGTGCTCTCGTAAGCCATTATACATGAATGGCTTACGAGTTTTCACTATTGACTCACTGGTAATCTTTGCCTGCCGTTTTTCACGCTTTTTCGCACGAAAACTGGCGAAAATGCTGCGGAATCACACCAAAACGCTTACTTGCGGAGATCGACTCTTGCCCTGCGTCTCAACCCAACAGTTGCTTCGCCACCTTGATGTACAGCGCGACCGCTTCGAGCAGTTCCTTCTTGGCCAGCTTCTCATTGGGCGTGTGGGCCACGTGGATGGAGCCAGGGCCGAGCAGCAGCGGCTCGCCCCAGTTGCTCAGGTAGGGAATGTCGGTGGAGAACTTGACCACCATAGTGGGCAGCCCTTCGACGGCGCGCAGCCGGATGAACGGAGAATCGAGGGTGAACTCGACCTCGGCCAGATCGCCCGCAGCTTCGATCAGTTGGGCGCGCACAGGCGCCGAGTCGGTGACCGTGCGCACCAGCACCTGCGCCTCGGCCTGGTCGGCGATCACGTTGGGCGCATAGCCGCCGTGGATCTGGCCGATGTTCAGCGTGCTGGAGCCGATGCCCTCAACCGCAGGCAGCGGAAGCGCCAGCAGCTTGCCCAGCACCTGAACCAGCTTGTGAACGGCGCTCTCGCCCAACTCGGGATAAGCCGAGTGAGCCATCTTGCCGGTGGACTTGAAGGCCGCGCGCAGCGCGCCCTTCGAGGCCACGGCCAGGCAGTTGCCGGTGGGCTCGCCGTTGATGAGGAAACGGCTGCCCTTGGGCGCCTGGTTGGCGGCCTTGGCGCCGGCCGAGTCGCGCTCCTCGCCGCTGACAAAGAGCAATCCAATGCGGAATCCCGCCGCGCGCAGGGCCTCGGCGGCGGCTACCTGGGCGGCCAGAATGCCTTTGGCATCGCAGACGCCGCGGCCGTACAGAAACTCCGGGTCCTCGCTGAAGGGAATGTAGGGCGGCACGGTATCCATGTGCGTGGAAAAGACCAGATCGGGCGTCTCGCCCGCCGCGCCGGCATAGACATTCCAGCGCGGGCCTCCATCGGCGTTCTCGCTCGGCTGCTCGACAGGGGTCTTCTCGACCGCCCATCCGCGCCCGGCGAGAAAATCGGCCAGAAAGTCGCCCACCGCGCCCTCGTGGTAGGTGGTGGATTCGATCTCGCACAACTGGCGCGTAAACCCGATCGGATCGAGGGAAGCAATGGGAGCGGCGGCCAGATCGGCAGGCGGTCGAACAATCATGATATTGCCAGAATATCCTACACGGTGTTTGCACCCATACCGCCCCGCCGATTTGCCTGTTTTTTGATCCTGCGCAGTCTTCCGGGCTTCCCGGCGGTGACGCAATCGCGGTGACGATTGCGCATAAAGAAATCTTTATGCGTTGCGCGTAGAATTGTGTATGGCATGACCTCTGTATCCGCCTCCGCCGCCGAACTCAATCGACAGGTGCTCCGTCCCGGCGCCGATCGTTTCTTTGCGGGTCAACTGGAGCCCATGCGGCAAGCCCGCTCAAGTTGGCTGAAGGAGCAACTGCCATGACGCCGGCCGGCGAAGCCGCACTGGACACTCTGCACTCCACGGTCACGGAGATCTTTACCGGCGCCGTGGCCGCCTGCAATATCGCATCGGCGTTCGACCGGCGGAT
>JBEKCX010000150.1:0-6683 GCA_050014655.1 Occallatibacter sp.
TAAAGCTGCTCGAAGGCGCCCATCGCCGCCGTATAGAGCTTCTCGGCATTGGCGAGCACCCGCTTCTCGGTCTCCAGAGCCTCGTCCTCGCCGGCCACGAGATGCGCCGCGTCGATCTCCTTTTGCTGGTAGCTCCACAAGTCCACCATGCGCAGCCGGTCCTGCTCGCCCTCGACCATCGCGTCGAGCTTTGCCGCCGCCGACCGCCAGCGCGCGTAGGCCTCGGCGACCGCCTCGGTGGAAAGGCCGCCAAAGCGGTCGAGCAGGATGCGCTGCTGGGCCTGGTCGAAGCTCGACAGGCTCTCGCTCTGCGCATGAACCAGCGCCAGTTCCGGCGCCAGCAGCTTGAGCACGGCCACGGTGGCCGGCTGGTTGTTCACAAAGACGCGCCCCTTGCCCGTGGCCAGAATCTCCCGGCGCAGAATGATCTCGCCGCCGTCCGCGTCGATGCCGTTCTCTTCGAGGATGGTCTCGGCGCCGGCGGTGGACTCGAAGACGCACGCGACAACGGCCTTGTCTGCGCCGTGGCGCACCACCTCCGCCGATGCCTTGCCGCCCATCAGAAGGGCCAGCGCATCCACCAGAATCGACTTGCCCGCGCCCGTCTCGCCGGTGAGCAGGTTCAACCCCGGGCCAAAGACGGCGATGGCGTGATCGATGACGGCGTAGTTTTCCGCGCGCAGTTCAACTAGCATTTTGGCGAACCCCTGGGAAGCTCAATCATTGGCTGGGACAATAGTAGGCGAGCGCGCCGCCGGTGGCAATCCGGGCGCTGCGCAGCAGAGACGGCGCTTTCCTGCCCCTGCCGGCCCACGCGCGAAGCCTCCCGATGCACCAAGTCTATAACTTGGAAGCCGGCATCCCGTCTGATAACGTTGAAGTTGAGGTGAATGCCGATTCTTACCGCTTCCCTGCTCTTTCTGGCCCAGGCTGACAGTGGCCCCGCCGGCTCCGGCTCGCCGCTGTCTCAGGGGTCCGGCGCGCTCGTCGAGCTGCTGCGCAACATCGGCCCCGTGGCCATGGCGGTGCTGGCGCTTCTGCTGGTCGCCAGTCTCTACTCCTGGTCCATCATCCTGAACAAGGCCGCCAGCTTTCGCAAGGCCACAGAGCACAGCCGCCGATTCATCCGCGCCTTCCGCAAGGCCACACGGCTGCAGGAGATCTCCGAGCTTGCCGCCGACTGCAAAGCCAGCCCCTTGGCGCAGGTCTTTGAAGATGTGTACGAGGCCTACAAGCGGCAGACCGCCGGCTCCGGCCCGCCGCGCAACCTGACTCTTCTGGAGCGCTCGGCCCAAACCGCCTCCAGCGAGGCCGTCACTCAGCTTGAACGCCAGATGACCTGGCTGGCCACCATCTCGTCCACCACGGTGTACGTCGGCCTCTTCGGCACAGTGGTCGGCATCATCGACGCCTTCCACGGCCTGGGCACAGCCGGCGCGGCCACGCTGCGCGCCGTCGCCCCCGGCATCTCTGAGGCGCTCATCACCACCGCCGCTGGGCTCTTTGTGGCCGTGCCGGCCCTGATCGCTTACAACCTGCTCAGCTCGCGCATCCGGGTCTTTGCCACCGCTACCGACGACTTTTGCCGCGAGCTGCTGAACTCGCTGGAGGAAATCCCTGCGCGAGTGCCCCAACCGACGCGCGCTGCGAATTCCGCCGGCGGTGCCAGCCCCGAACCACCCCGGGAGGTGGAGCGTGGCCTTTACAAGTAGCAGCGGCCGGACCCAATCCTCGCTGGCGGAGATCAACATCACACCGCTGGTGGACGTGGTTCTGGTGCTGCTGATCATCTTTATGATCTCCGCGCCGGTCTTGCAGTCGGGCATTGAGGTCTCCGTACCCAAGACCCGCACCGTAAAGGAGATCACCGAGCAGCGTCTGGTGCTGACCATCGACCGCAATCAGCAGGTCTTTCTCGGCGACCGGCCCGTCAATATCCACGAACTGGCCCAGAAGCTGCACGAGGCAGGAACCGATGCGGCGCGCCAGAACTCGGTCAAGCAGGTCATCTATCTGCGCGCCGACGAGAACGTTCCCTTTGGCGCTTTCGCCAGCGTCATGGACGCAGTCAAACAGGCGGGCATCACCAACATCTCCATCGTCACCCAGCCGCTGGAGACCAAAGCCTCCGCGGCGAGTCGAAACTAGTAGCATGGAAACTCTGCTGGAGGGCGCGGAACAACTCGAGCGGGAGCTGACGCCGGAGCCCATGGCCGCGCCGGCCGCCGGCTCGATTGCGCTCCACGCGCTCTTCTTCGGCTCGCTTCTGCTCTACGGCGTGATAGCGGGCTTTTTTCATCACAGCCTGTGGGGCAATCCCGGAGCGGGCGGCGCCATTCAGGTCAGCCTGGTCTCGAATGCCATTCCTCTGCCCTCGGATCAGCCGCAAAACAACAACGTGCTGTCCACCGAGACACCCAGCCAGGCTCCGGCCGCGCCCACTCCCAAAGCCAAGCAGGCGGTGGATGAGACGGCGATTCCCTTCTCCGGCAGGCAGGAGAAGCTGAAGCGGGAGAACGCGCACAAGACCCAGCAGCACCAGCCCCAGCCGGAGCAAGACAACCGCGCTCAGTTCGGCGAGCAGGCAGGCTCCATCCTGCCCCGCTCGACCACGGCCCAGGCGGGGGGGGCCGACTCGCCGGTGAGCATCGCCAACGGCGACTTCGGCAGCCGCTTCGGATGGTACGTTGAGATCATCAAGCGCAAGGTCAGCCAGAACTGGAACCGTTACGAGATCGACCCGTACACTGCCAAGGGCGCAACGGCGGAGATCTATTTCAAGGTCAACCGCCAGGGCGCCCCATCCAGCTTCAAGATCAACACGGCCAGCGGCAGCCCCACGCTCGACCGATCGTGCCTTTTGGCAACCGAGCGCGTCGATACCTTCGGGGTTCTGCCGAGGGAGTCCAACGATCAATGGCTCGACGTCACCTATGATTGTACGTATTGAGTTCCGGCGCGGTGGAAGCCGCGCGCCATTCCCACCAGCCACCAGGAAGGACCGATCAACCGCATGAAGACTCATCCCCCGCTTCTTCCCTTCTTTGCATCTCTCCTGGTTTGCCTCGCGGCTGCCCAACTGCCCGCCCAGGATTGGGTCCACACCGGCACCAATCTCGGCAATGACCGCATCCGCATCGCCGCAGCGGATTTCAAACCCGGGGCCCCCGGCGACAGGTCTTCGTCGCCGGGGTGGAAGCCGGTGGGCGGCGATCCGCAGACTCCGGCTCTGAAGGCAGCCTTCGACGCTACCCTCTACAGCGACCTGGCCAATGCCGGCATCTTCGACCTGGTTTCGAAGAGCCTTGCGCCTCAGTCCACGCCCGGTTCGCCCCAGGAGATCAATCTGAGCGAGTGGTCCGCCGCTCCGGCCAACGCGGCCATGGTGGCCTTTGGCGCGCTCTCCGCCAACAGCGGCCGGCTCATCGTCTACGGCTGGCTCTTCGACACGCGCAACACGGTTAGCCCCCAGGTTCTAGGCAAGCAGTACAACGAAGTTGCCAGCCAGGACTCCGCGCGGACCATCGCTCACCGGTTCGCCGATGAGATCATCCTGCGCCTTGGCGGGGGCATCAACGGCATTGCCGAGACCAAGATCTATTTCGTCAGCTCCCGCACCGGCTCCAAAGAGATTTGGGTCATGGACTACGACGGGCAGAACCAGCGCCAGATCACCCACCTGGGCACCATCTCGACTTCGCCCCGCATCTCGCCGGACAACTCGCGCATCGCGTTTGCTTCGCTGGGCAGCGAGGGATGGGCCATTCGCATGTACTCCCTGGACCTGGATCGCCTGGTCGCTTTTCCGGGCGGGACGGCGGGAGGAAGCAACTTTACGCCGGCCTGGTCGGCGGACGGCGCGAAGATCGCTTTTTCGTCCTCGCGCAGCGGCGATCCGGAGATATGGGTTGCCGACCAAAACGGCGGCAGTCTGCGCAAACTTACGAACTTCGCCGGTCCCGACGTCTCGCCCACCTGGAACCCGCGCACCAATGCCCAACTGGCCTGGGTAAGCGGGCGCACCGGACTGCCGCAAATCTACATCATGGATCAGGACGGCTCGAGCGTGCAGCGCATCACCGACGGCGGCTATGCCGTCTCGCCATCCTGGTCGCCCAACGGCCAACTGCTGGCCTTCAGTTGGAATCGGAAGTACGGGCCCGGCGATCCCGGCGGAGTGGACATCCACGTGATCGACATCGCCAGCAAAAACTATCTTCAGCTTACGCATGAATCGGGCAGCAACGACTACCCCTCCTGGGCGCCCGACGGGCGCCACATCGTCTTCGAACGCACCATCGGCGGCCGCCACGACATCTGGGTCATGCTGGCCGACGGCACCGGACAGCGTCAGCTTACGCAAAGCGGAAACAACTTTATGCCCAACTGGAGCTGGAGGTGAAGTTTCCGTACACAAGGAGGGTACGCCGCGTTGCATATGGCGCACGGCTTGCCGGTTTTCTCGACTATGATACTTACGATGCCACAGTGTCCCGCTGCCTCTCGTTGCAAGGCGGCGGCAGGGCGCGAAGAACAGTTTTGAGTTTTCGGAAGGAGTATTCCATTGAATCGACGGTCTCGCATTGTGGTTACAGTTGCCTTGCTTGGCGCTTTTATCGCCGTTGCCGGTTGCAACAAGAAGCAAGCGCCGGTTCCAGCCGCGGAAACGGCTCCGGTAGCCGCGGCGGCTGCGCCTAGCGCGCAAATCACTGCCACACCTGCCGTGATCTCGGCCGGGGACCAGGTGCAGCTCGCCTGGCGCACCACCGACGCCACCACCGTCTCCATTGACGGCCTTGGCGACGTGCCCACCATCGGCGTGAAGACAGTGACCCCGACCGAGTCCACCAGTTATCACCTGGTGGCCCGCGGACCGGGCGGCTCGGCGGACGCTACGGCTCGCGTCACCGTCAACGCGCCCCCTGCCGTCGTTGTGCCGGTCACCACCGTGAGCGCCGACCAGGACTTCAAGGCCAATGTTCAGGACGCTTTCTTCGATTACGATGCCTACGATATCCGCAGCGACGCCCAGGATGTGCTCTCGCGTGACGCCTCCTGGCTGGTCGCCCATCCGGAGATCCGGATCGTCATCGGCGGCTACTGCGACGAGCGCGGCTCCAACGAGTACAACCTGGCCCTTGGCCAGAACCGCGCCGACGCCGCCAAGAATGCCCTGGTCACCGCCGGCGTGGCCGCAACCCGCATCCGCACCATCAGCTTCGGCAAGGAGAAGCCCTTCTGCACCGAGTCGACCGAAGAGTGCTGGCAGCAGAACCGCCGCGCCGGATTCTCCCTGGAACGATAGGGTCACTGACTGTGTGATTTCGTACGTTGAGATTCGTGCTTTCCCACCCTAGGCGCAATGTTTCGAGAAGCAGGTTCTTCGACTCGGTCGCCGCGGCGACCTTCGCTCAGAATGACAGCGCCCAGGGTGGGGCACCCGACAACTGATTTCTGATCTCTGTTTTCATTGGTGAAAAATGATGAGAATGCACAAACTTGGTATACGTTTTGCCGCCGCGGCTTTCTTTGCGGCGGCTCTCTGCCCGCTTCCGGCGCGCGCCACGTCGAAGGAGATCGTCGAGCTGCAAACGCAGGTGCAACAACTGCTGGACATGGTGCAACGCCTCCAGTCCACGCTCGACACGCGCCTGGGCGTGGTGCAGCACCTGGCCGAGCAGACTGCCGACGACGCCAATCGCATGACCGCTACCGTCAACGCTTTGCAGCAGAAGATCAATGCGCAGAACGATGCGGGCAACGGCAAACTGGACACCCTCTCCGGGCAGGTCCAGTCGTTGAACGACTCCGTGGACGAGTTGAAGTCGCGCATTGCCAAGCTCGATAAGACGGTTCAGGACTTGCAGGCCCAGTTGCAGAGCGTCCAGAATCCGCCCCCTGGCGGAGCGCCCACATCCTTGACTCCCGGCGCCGCCACGCCGCAGGAGGCCGCGCCCGGCGAGCCGGGCGCCACCGCTCCCTTGCCAGGCGCGCCCGCGGGCAACCCGGCGCCGCCGCTCCAGGCAACCTTCCAGGCAGGCGTGCGCGACTACAACGCCGCCCGCTACGACGTGGCCGCCAGCGAGTTTCAGGACGTGATCCACTACTACCCGCTCGATGAACTGGCCGGTTCAGCCCAGTTCTATCTTGGCGACATTGCCTACCGGAGGAAGAAGTTCAGTGAAGCGGTTAAGGACTTCAATGCAGTCATTGAAGGCTTCCCCGGCAGTCCCAAGGCTCCCGCGGCGCAACTGCGCAAGGGGATGGCGCTGCTGGAGATGAAGGACAAGAAGGACGCGGGCATCCACGAACTCCGCTTGCTCATCCAGCGTCATCCGCAGAGCCCCGAGGCCGCCCAGGCGCGCTCCAAGCTCAACGCTCTGGGCGTCAAGGTCAATCCAGCGCCAGCAAACTGAGAAGGCTTGCCTGCAAACAGGCGGAAGCCGGCGGAAGAGCAATCTAGCGCACGCCGCTCAAGTCCAGCTTGAGGAGCTTGGCAGGGTCAAGATAAGCGCCCTGCCAGCGCACGCCCCAGTGCAGGTGCGGCCCGGTAGCGCGGCCCGTGGCCCCGCTCAGGCCCAGCAGGTCGCCGGCAGCCACGCGCTGGCCCTCACTCACGTCGATGCGGCTCAGATGCATTGAAATCGTGTACAGGCCAAGTCCGTGGTCGATCACCCCGCAGT
>JBEKCX010000151.1:0-6678 GCA_050014655.1 Occallatibacter sp.
CGAGTCGCCGGTGGTGGAGTAGCGGGTGTGGCCGATGGCCATCGGGCCGGGGAGCTTGGCCAGAACGTCGTCGGTGAAGATCTCGCTGACCAAACCCATGCCCTTGATGTTGGCCAGGTGGAGGCCGTCGGCGGTGGCGATGCCGGCCGACTCCTGGCCGCGGTGCTGGAGGGCGTAGAGGCCGAGATAGGCCTGGCGGGCGGCGTCCGGATGGCCGTGGATGGCGACTACGCCGCATTCTTCGTGCAATTCGTCGCTGCCGGCGACGAATTGCAGGGACTGAGGGACTGAGGGACTCGGGACTCGGGAACCGGCGGGAGGTTCCGTGCCGGCGACGCCGGGGACGCCCTGGAAGAGCCGCCGGATCATGCGGTTACCTCGCCGTGGAGGGTGGCTTCGAGAGCCGAGGCCCAGGGCTTGCGAAGATCGGCCAGCGGGGCCGAGATGAAGGGCTCGCCGTCGACGGAGATTTCAAGGCGCTGGCCGCCTGTGGAGCCGATGCGGGCGGCGAGGAAGTTGTATTTGCCGGCCAGGTTTTCGATGGCGGAGGCGTTCGATGGGTGAGTGGAGACGAGCACGGTGGAGGCGGGTTCGGCGAAGAGGCCGAAGAGAGGGTGGGCCAGGAGGGACTGATCCTGCTCGACGGTTGCGCCGATGCCCTTGGGAAAGGCGGCCTGGGCCAGGGCAACCGCGATGCCGCCATCGGAGATATCGCAGGCGGAACGAAGCAGCTTGCGCTCGGCGAGGACACCGAGCAGGGTATGCAGGTCGGCTTCGGCGTCGAGGTCGAGCGCGGGTGGCGTACCCCAGAGGCCGCCGAGGATGACCTTGGCGTACTCCGAGCTGCCGAATGCCGCAACTTCCATGGCGGGAGTTTCGGTTGTGTCTTCCAGAGCGTCGGGAGCTGGTTCGGCGATGGGGGATGCGATGGGAAATGGCGGAGGCAGAGTGAGAGGAAGCATTACGTAAGGGCTCATCGGCAACGGCTTGAAGGGAACTTCAAGCTCCGGATTCGGCTCTTCGCCCCTCGGAACCGGCCAAAGCAGCAGAATCGCGTCGTCGGCCTTCTGGAACTCCGCCGGAACGGCCTTGGTCACATCTTCCAGAATGCCCACGATGCCCAGGACGGGCGTGGGATAGATGCCTTCGCCGCGGGTTTCGTTATAAAGCGAGACGTTGCCGCCGGTGACGGGCGTGCCCAGCGCCGTGCAGGCTTCGGCGATGCCGTCGATGGCCGCGGAGAGCTGGGCCATGATCTCCGGCTTCTCGGGGTTGCCGAAGTTGAGGCAGTTGGTGGCGGCCACGGGCTTGGCGCCGGTCATGGCAACCTTGCGCGCGCACTCGGCCACGGCGTGCATGGCGCCGAGCTTGGGATCGAGGTAGGCCCAGCGGCCGTTGCCGTCCAGAGCCATGGCCAGGCCGATCTCCCCGACTGGCCCTCCAGCGGCGTCTGGCCTGGCCGTGCCCTTGATGCGCATGACGCCCGCCTCGCCGCCGGGGCCGATGACGGTGTTGGTCTGCACCATGGTGTCATATTGCTCGTGAATCCAGCGCTTGGAGCAGACGTTGGCGCTGGCCAGCAGCTTCTTCAGGTCGGCGGTATAGTCGCGGTCCTCGGCGAGCTGGGCGACGATCTCATCGGGCGGGTCAGCCGGGACGGGGGCCTTCCACGTGCCGACGGGACGGTTATAGAGCGGGGCGTCGTCGGTAAGGGATTTGTTGGGAATGTCGGCCACCAGTTCGCCGTGATGGCGGATGCGCAGGCGCGGCTCGGGCTTGACCGTACCAACGATAACCGCATCGAGGCCCCACTTCGCGAAGACGCGGAGGACTTCGTCTTCGCGGCCCTTGGCGGCCACCAGCAACATGCGCTCCTGGCTTTCGCTGAGCATGATCTCGTAGGCGCTCATGCCGGTCTCGCGCTGCGGGACGAGATCGAGTTCCACGTCCAGGCCGACGCCGCCGCGAGCGCCCATCTCGCAGGTGGAGCAGGTTAGCCCCGCCGCTCCCATATCCTGAATGCCGACGATGGCGCCGGTGCGCATGGCCTCCAGGCAGGCCTCCAGCAGCAGCTTTTCCATGAAGGGGTCGCCTACTTGCACGTTGGGGCGCTTTTGCTCGGAGCCTTCCTTGAACTCCTCGCTGGCCATGGTGGCGCCGTGGATGCCGTCGCGGCCGGTCTTTGCGCCCACGTAGATGACCGGGTTTCCCGCGCCGCTGGCTTTGGCATAGAAGATCTCGTCCTTGCGGACCAGGCCCAGGGCAAAGGCGTTCACCAGCGGGTTGCCGCTGTAACAGGCCTCGAACTTGGTTTCGCCGCCCAGGTTGGGGACGCCGAAGCAGTTGGCGTAAGCGGCGATGCCGCTAACCACGCCTTCCACGATCGAGTGGTTGCGGACGATAATCTTCCGCTCCTCCGCGTCCTGGCTGGCTTCCTGCGTGATCGGCCCGAAGCGCAGCGAATCCATCACCGCCAGGGGCCGCGCGCCCATGGTGAAGATGTCGCGCAGAATGCCGCCGACGCCGGTGGCTGCGCCCTGGAAGGGCTCGATGTAGCTGGGGTGGTTGTGGGACTCGATCTTGAAGGCGCAGGCCCAGCCGTCGCCCACGTCGATGATGCCGGCGTTCTCTCCCGGCCCCTGCACGACGCGGTCGCTCTCGGTGGGCAGCCGCTTGAGATGGACGCGGCTGGACTTGTAAGAGCAGTGCTCGCTCCACATAACGCTGTAGATGCCCAGCTCGGTGAGCGAAGGTGTGCGGCCCAGAGCAGCCAGGATGCGGGTGTACTCCTCGGCGGTGATGCTGTGCGTGGCGAGCAACTGCGGCGTAACCGCAACCGGCGAAGGAACGACTGCAGAAGAGGCGGTAGTCATCACGGATGCCTCCATTGTCGCATGGGATTCACATTCGAGGGCGTGTGGAAAGCCGGGACGGATTTGGATTGTCCCATTCCGGACGCGCCTGAAGGCGAGCCGCCAGGCCTTTCAGGGCAGCGATTCTTACAGGCTTTTGAGGTAGGCGCGGACCTCAGGGCTGGACCAATCCTGCGCGCCGACGAACTTGCGCCGGATGACGCCCTGGCGGTCGATCAGGTAGGTCTCGGGCCAAGCCGAAGAATGGTAGAGCTTGGCCGCGGTCTCGGCCGGGTCGCGGACGGAGATCAGGTCCACGTGGCGGCGGGCGAGGAAGCTCCTGTAGGCGTCGGGGTCCTGGTCGACGCTGACGGCGAGGATGGCCAGATCGGGCTGGTCGTGGTGCAGAGCGAGGAGCGAAGGCATCTCCACCACGCAGGGTTCGCACCAGGTGGCCCAGAAGCTGAGCAAGACCACCCGGCCCCGGTAACTGGCCAGATGGATGGACGTGGCTTCGTCGGAGACGGTGAAGTCGGGGGCGAGCTGGCCGGTTTGGGCGGGATGCGCGCCGCGGTCGCAGGCGCCGAGCAGAGCGAACGGAATGAGCAGGGCCGGCGTGATGAAGCGGGGGAAGCGCACATCCTTATAATACGGAGCGAGAAGCCCCAACGAAAGGGTGACGCGCCATGGGCGAAGACAGACCGGCGGCTGGAGCGGGCGGGTACGAACCGGTGCTGGGGCTTACAGGCGAGCCGGGAACGTACGTCGCCGTACCGGGACGATGGGGCTGGGCCGTAGGGACGGTCTTCGATCAGCCGGAGCCGGAGGAGCTGATCGAGCTTACGGTCGTGGTTCCGGCGCGGAACGAGGAGGATTGCCTGGGCGCGTGCCTTCAGTCTCTGGTGAGCCAGTCGGAGGAGATCTTCGAGCTGGGCAAGGACTGGGAACTGGTGGTGGTGGACGACCACTCGACCGACAGCACGGCCGATATCGCGCGCGGGTTCGCCGGGGTGACGGTGCTGGAAGCGGCCAAGCTGGAGGAGGGCTGGACGGGCAAGGCGAATGCCATCTGGACGGCGGCGCGGCGGGCGCGCGGGCGGTGGCTGCTGTTTACGGACGCGGACACGATCCACGAGCCGGGAAACCTGCGTCGGGCCATCCACGAGGCGCAGCGGCACAAGGTGGGGATGCTGAGCTACTCGGCCCGGCAGATTGTGAGCGGGCTGGCGCAGCGGTCGCTGATGCCGCTGGTCTTCAGCGAGCTGGCGCTTGCTTATCCGTGGGCCAAGGTCTCGGACCCCAAGCAGCGGATTGCCGCGGCCAACGGGCAGTTCCTGCTGGTGGAACGGGAGGCATACCGGCGCATCGGCGGCCATGCCGCGGTGGCCGACAAGGTGCTGGAAGACGTGGAGCTGGCCGTTCTGGCCAAGCGCCGCAATGTGGGGCTGCGGCTGCGCTATGCGGACGACGCGCTGGCTACGCGGATGTACAGGTCGACGGCCGCCATGATCGAAGGCTGGACGAAGAACCTGGCGCTGGCGTTCAACAATTCGCTGGCGCTGGCGGTATGGCGCGCACTGGATTTTGTGCTGCTGCTGGGGCTCCCCGTGCTGGCGGCCGAGCTTTGGAACGCGCGTCTCGCGCCGCATTCGCTGCAATGGATGGGCGCGGGGTGGGTGCTGGCGCTGTTGTGGGTGCGGACGCTGTTTCGGTTCTACGCGCGCGTGGCCAAGTCCAACTTTCCCTTTGTGGATTGCGCCCTTTCGCCGCTGGGGCTGCCGCTGTTTGTCGCGCTGCTTTGCCGCAGCTGGTTCCAGCATCGCATCCTGAAGCAGGTAAGCTGGAAGGGCAGGAGCTACGCGGGTTGAGCGATGTTTCTTATGGCGCGCACGGAAATCCGCCGCGGGACGCCGATTTTGTTACCAGGTCTGCTCATGTACAAGCTTGATTACCCGTTTGCCTGCTGGATCTGCTCATCGATTACGCGCCTCAAATCCGCGGGGGAATAGGTCGGCGACTTGATAAACTTGCCGTCCGGGCGCTTATGAACCTTCAAAACCGGGTTCCATTCGCCATTATGGGCGTGGGCGTCTTGCGGATGGACTAACTCCATGCCAGTAACTCGCTCAAGTACAGCGTCGCACACGCTGCAATGCGGCCAGGCCTTGCTCATGTTACTGCGCTGCACTTCATCCCAGGCCGGCTGAGCCTTCACACCGGCGGCGTTCAGCGCCCCATAAGTGACAACAAGCTGGTCGATGCAGCCGTCCACGTATTCAACGAAGTCGGGCTTGCCGCCGGGGTCGAGCACGACGCCGATCTCGTCGATGACCGCGGTCTGCTCATCGCCGTCCTTTCCGACAATGGTCCTGGTGACGGTGCAACCACAGCCCTTGACGAACTCGATAGCTTCCTCAAAGACCAGCCGCGCGCGAAGCAGGCGAGTCTCGGGGTCGGGAAGCTGGGGAGATTCCTTCACTTGCTGGTTGAACTGCCTCATCAAGGTCGCGATGTCTTCCTGCGGTCGATAGGACTTATCGGTCATTCCATCCTCAATTCACTGCGCCCGCTGGCGGCCAGCGGCGGCAGCAGGCTCAGAGGGGAGATGACGCCAACGAACAGAATCGGCAGAATCGCAAGCCAGTCGGGAGAGCCCCCTTCGTGGCCGTGCGGAATCAGCATGAATAGGAGGGCAATCCCGATTGCGATGGCCGCAATCAGGAGCCATCCCCGCCGCTGACGGTTCTGAATCATGGTTGAGTATCTTTCGTTCTCAGTATACAGACCTCGCCCGCAAGCTGCGATCGAGCTCAACCGTCGGTGGTGGGTCAGTTTCCGAGTTGTCGGCGATACGACAACAATCCGGGAATTACCTCTTTTGTGAAGAGTTCTCGATCCGATGGGCTTGTTCGATTGCGTTTAGAAGTTCCCTGCTGAATCCGAGTTTCCTCGCTTCTGAAATTGACAAGCCGATGGTCTCTTCGCATGCTTGGGTCACGTGAGGTTGACCGGTCGCTTTTATCATTAGCTGTCCACGCCTCGCGTCCGGCCAAATCTGGAACACCAGCTCACCAAAGTCTTCCAGCGCCCTCTTGCATTCCGGGTCAGCCCTTCCAACAGCCAGCTCGCTTAACGAGGGCATCACGATGTCAGAACTGGTCGCGCCATCTTCCGATTTGTCGGACGTTTCCGCAGCGCCATCAGTCGCTGCAAGAAACTTCTCCCAGTTAACCAGCTCGCCAGTCGTCATATCGAAAACTACCGCAGCGTGATCGTTCAATGGGTACGAACGGGAACAGAACGAGGTCTCTGTGGCCGTCATGGCGATAAAGCGGGGGCCGCGCATCGTCACCGTGATTCTTCGGTCCCAATCAGCTTTGACTCGGGCTGAATCGGGTAGGCCAAAGTTTTGGCGATAAGAATCGTCGCAGTCGCGAAGGGCTTCAACGGTACTCTGGTTCATTTCCGTAATGATTACGTTTGCACGATCAACGGCTGGGGTGCGGGGTGCGATGATCTTTGGCCAAGCATCTAGCCCCTTTCGCAAGTGCGTAGTCGAACCAAGCGAAAAACTCACAGATGGTTGTGGGCCAGCGCGCCGTCCTGTTTGCTGCGCTCCTGAGACGGCATTGCATAGTGACAAAGAAATGCCAAGCGAGCAGATAATGGCTGCGAATTCTGAGCGAGTCATTTGAATGCAACCATTCTAAGGAGCCTCTGAAAAACGTCGAGTTACAAGAGCCTGTCGCTGGTATTTTTCCGCGAGGGCATGAGATCGGGGCGTTTTTCGTATGTCGGGCAGTTCATATAACCCGTCGGAGGCCGC
>JBEKCX010000152.1:0-6503 GCA_050014655.1 Occallatibacter sp.
ATTCGGCGGCAACTGGTCCGCTCCTGCTGGAATCCGATTCCCTGCTCGGCAATCTGCCTTGGCCCGTGGTTGAAACCTCCGCCGGCCCCATCGGATTGCACTTCAGTCTCGAGGAGTCGCCGTCGCTGGTTCTCGGTCGCCGTCCTCAAGACCGCCGTCCTGAAATTACCGGCTCATCTTCATCCAAACCCTTCGGCCAGCCGCTCGTGGTCGGAGCTTCCGTCGCTCCCGGTGAGAGCCAGTTTCTGCCCGAAGTGCTGGTTGAGGCCAGGGCCGTGGCCCGCTTCGACAACGACCCCTATCTTCTGCTGGCCGGACAGGCTACCCAGGTGCGGGTGGCCGCGCGATTGACGACCGCACCGGCAATTCATTTTGCCGGCCACGCAGCCCAGCAGGACGGCGCCACCCGCCTGCTGCTGGCCCCGCAGAAAGCGGCGCCTGGCGCAGCCGGCTCGGCCGGCGCGAATCCCGGCAAGCCCGCTCAAGATCGCCCCTATCTGGACAGCGACTTTCTGCGCAAGCATCCCCCCCTGGCTGCCCGTCTGGCCGTTTTCTCCGCCTGCTCCACGGGGAAGAAGGAAGAAGGCTGGAACCACGGCATGAGCGACATTGTGGATACGCTGGCCTCGCTCGGCGTCCCCGATGTGGTCGCCACCCGCTGGCAGATCGACTCCGGCTCCGCCGTGCCCATGATGGACGCCTTTTATGACGGGCTGGCAAAGGGGCTCAGCGTCCCCCAGGCGCTCACCGCGGCGCGCCAATCCCTCATCCGCGATCCCCGCTACCGTCACCCCTACTACTGGGCCGCCTACTATGCCTCGGGCTATGGAGAATCCGATCTGAGCCAGATCTTCCACCCCGGCAGTTGAGCGCGACAGTCTCCGCATCTTGTATGGAGGACTGCCTCGCGCCAGCGCCGTTCCGCCTGCGAATGAGAGTTCATGGGCCGCGCCTGATCGAGAGCGGTCAATCCGCTGTTGACAAAGACTTGCGCAAAGCCTATTGTGAGGTGCTTTGGTGAGAGGAGGACTTGAACTTATGGCTTACTTTGAGCTTCAGTCCGCGGAATCGGATCTTCAACAGTTGGCAGAGCAGTATTGGCAGGAAGCCGGCGAAAGAGAACGGGAGCTTGAGAAGGCTGCCTTCGAGGCCGGAGCGTCGATTCGAGGCGGCGAGTACACACTGCCCAATCTTGAGGCGATCGTGCGCTGGAAGTCGGAACGGATGGTGCATTACTTGATTGCCAACAGCAGTGAGAACATTAAGAGCGCTCTGGCGATCGCCGCTTCGCCGGAGTCCAGGACCGAGGAGGCCGTCAAGGCTCTCACTGCGCTGCGCGGCGTGGACATCTCCATCGCCACGGCGATTCTGGCCGCCATCTACCCGGAACGCTATGCGGTGCTGGATTATCGCGCCCTGGAGGCGCTGGGACACGCGCGGCACGATGTGGGGTTCTACGTCGAGTACAACGCCTTTTGCAGGCATCTGGCCGAGTGCCGGATCGTGAAGGCACAGGAGAACCTTCCCGGTCCGACCCCGCTCCATGCGCTGGAGCGCGGGCTTTGGCAGTGGTCGAGGAGCAGGGGAAACTAGCGTGCTTTCCCGTGCTATCCCACCCTCGCCGCATGAACAAAGACGCGGTGACAAGAGGGCGCCCAAGCGGGGCACCCATGACCTCACGCTACCAGCAAGAGATGCCGACAGAGTAAAATCGCCTTCGTGAGCAACTCCTTTGAAGTCGGGCCGGTGCAGGTGGGCGCGGGGCGGCTTTTTCTCATTGCAGGGCCGTGCGTGATCGAGAGCGAGGCGCATGTGCGCCGCATGGCCGAGGCAATTCAGCGGGTTGCCGGCGACCTGGGCATTCCGCTGATCTTCAAGGCCAGCTACGACAAGGCGAACCGGACCAGCTTGAAGAGCTTTCGCGGGCCGGGGTTGGTGGAGGGGACGCGGATTCTTGCCCGGCTGGCCAGGGATACGGGGCTGCCGGTGCTGACCGACGTGCACGAGCCGGGGCACTGCGAGATTGCCGCCGAGGCCGTGGACGTGCTGCAGATTCCGGCGTTCCTCTGCCGCCAGACCGACCTGCTGCTGGCCGCGGGCAAGACGGGCCGCGCCGTGAACATCAAGAAGGGTCAGTTTGTGGCGCCCTGGGATATGGCGCACCCGGTCAAGAAGGTGCGCTCGACGGGCAATGAGCGGGTTTTTCTGACCGAGCGGGGCGCGAGCTTCGGTTACAACACGCTGGTGGTGGATTACCGCTCGCTGCCCACGATGCGGCGGCTGGCGCCGGTGGTCTTCGACGCTACGCATTCCGTTCAGCAGCCGTCGGCGGCGGATGGGGTGAGCGGCGGGCAGCCGGAGTTCATCCCGCTGCTGGCGCGGGCGGCGGTGGCGGCGGGAATCGACGGGCTGTTCCTGGAGGTTCACGACGACCCGGCGAGTGCCAAGTCCGACGGCGCCAATGCGCTCGACCTGAAGCTGCTCAAGCCGCTGCTGGAGAAGCTGATGGCGATTCACGAGGCGGCCGGGAATTGACGACGGGACCGCTTGCCGAAGTTCGCATCGACCCGGAGCGATAGGTTGCGAGGCTGGCTATTCATCGAACGGCAGTCGCGGTCAACGGACCAATCTCCGAATGGCCGGCGCACCGCCCGGAACCGGCACCGAACCATATCGAAGCCCTGTTGGGAGACAATGACCAGCCCACGTGCAACCCGGTCGCGCCTTCGCCCGCTGCAAATGCGGGCTCGAATTGTCTCTCGCGGCTTTGGCTCCTGTCGCCCTCATAATAGAATGGTTACGCGATGAACATAGCCACAATTCGCAGGGATTGGGTAGGGCGGGTCGTCGACGGGAGATTCACCCTCCTGCAGTGGGTGGGCGGGTCCGGATGGAGCGGCGTCTTTCTCACGGAACTCCCGGAGCGTGAATCGGAGAAGGCCGCCATCAAGCTCATTCCGGCTGACGCCGACGCGGAAGCCCGCATCGACGGCTGGGCGCTGACGGCAACCCTGTCTCATCCTCACCTGATGCGCATGCTTCACGCCGGGCGCTGCCAGATTGACACCGTCCCGCTGCTCTACTCCGTGACGGAGTATGCCGACGAAGTTCTCTCGCAGATTCTTCCCGAGCGGCCACTCACGGCCTCCGAGGCCGGAGAGATGCTCGACGCAGTCCTCGATGCGCTCTCCTATCTTCATGGGAAGGGCTTCGTGCACGGTCACCTCAAGCCAGCGAACATCATGGCTGTCGGCGACCGGTTGAAGATTGCTTCTGACGGCCTTCATCTCGCGGGCGAGCCTGGCAAAGGGTCTCTGGCGCCAAGCGTCTATGACGCGCCGGAAAGAGCCACCGGGACGATCTCAGCGGCCGCCGACGTCTGGTCGCTCGGCGTCACCCTGGTCGAAGCCCTGACCCAACACCCGCCGGTTTGGGACAGATCGACCGATGGGGAGCCGATCGTGCCGGAGTCCATTCCACAACCCTTCGCCGCAATTGCGCGGGAGTGTCTGCGATCCGACCCAGCGCGCCGGTGCACCCTCGGCGATGTCAAGGCTGCTCTCGAAGCCGCCAGGCCTCTTTCGGTCCCGGCCGGCAAACCCGTTAAAGCGCTCTTTGCCAAACGCAACGTGCCGGCGATAATTGCCGCGGCGCTGGTCGTATTTGCGGCGATTGCAGTTCTGATGCCGCGATCTCACCAGACTCAACCACCGTTGCCAACCGAAGAGCAGCAACCTGAGCCCGCGATCATTGCACCGCAGCCCCATTCTCCAGCGCCAGAGCCTCCACCTCCAGCGCCCCAGCCTCAATCTCCAGCGCCAGAGCCTCCACCTCCAGCGCCCCAGCCTCAATCTCCAGCGCCAGAGCCTCCATCTCCAGCGCCCCAGCCTCAATCTCCAGTAACGGAGACTCAATCCTCCACAGCCGCGGCGCTAAACGGCGCAGTTGCTGAGCGCGTGCTGCCCGACGTACCCCGCAAAGCGAGTGAGACCATTCGAGGCACAGTCAAGGTGAGTATACGGGTCACGGTCGATCCCAGCGGCAGTGTTTCAAGCGCGACGCTCGACTCGCTGGGAGCAAGTAAGTATTTTGCCAAACTGGCTCTCGAAGCAGCGCAGCACTGGAAGTTCAAGCCTGCGCAAGTGGATGCTCAGGCCGTCTCCAGCGCTTGGATGCTGGAGTTTCAGTTTACACAGACTGGAACCAGAGTCACTCCCGTCGAAGTATCTCGCTAGGCGCCCGCCGGGGACCTGTGAATGGACTTGCAGTTTCGCCTTCAAGATAACTGCATCGGCGCGCCCTGTTGCACATTGCTCCCGGACAGCGGACAACCGGGAAATCGACCTCCGTCCAGTAGGCCCCGCGATTTGATGGAGTCGATTCCGCGCGCTATAATCCGGTCTGAAGCGGGAGTAGCTCAATGGTAGAGTAGCGGCTTCCCAAGCCGTTGGTTGCGGGTTCGATCCCCGTCTCCCGCTCCAGGATTCTGGCCCTCCCCTCGATTCCCAGTCCCCGTTCCCTACTCCCTACTCCCTCGCGTCATCTGAACATCAGCACCAGAAACCAGCCATTCAGTCCCGCGATGAGCGCCGCCGTGAACCACGAAAGGCCTTGCAGCCAGCGGCTGTTCACGAACTCGCCCATCTTGGCGCGGCTGCCGGTGAAGATCACTAGCGGAACGACGGCAAAGCTGAGTTGCAGGGAGAGAATCACCTGGCTGAGCAGAAGAAGCTTCTCCGTGCCCTGCTCGCCGGCGACCGCGACGACGATGATGGTGGGAATGATGGCCAGGGAGCGGGTGATAAGCCGGCGCAGCCAGGGAGCGACCTTGATGTGGATGAAGCCCTCCATGACTACCTGGCCGGCCAGCGTGCCGGTGATGGAGGAGTTCTGCCCGGAGGCCAGCAGAGCGATGGCGAACAGCGTGCTGGCGCCGGCCGCGCCCACCAGCGGGCTGAGCATCTTGTAGGCGTCCTGAATGGCCGCCACCTCGAAGTGGCCGCTGCGATTGAAGACCGCCGCCGCCACCACCACGATGGCCGCATTCACGAACAGCGCGATGGTGAGGGCCAGCGCGGAGTCCACGTTGGCCATGAAGATGGCCTCGCGCTTGCCCTCCGGCGTGCGCTGGTAACGGCGGCTCTGCACGATGGAGGAGTGCAGGTAGAGATTGTGGGGCATGACGGTTGCGCCCAGCATGCCGATGGCGATGTAGAGCATCTCCCAGTTGGTGACGATCTGCGGCGATGGAACGATCAGATTCCTGAATGCCGGCCAGTATTCCGGCTGGGAGAGAACCAGTTGCACGGCAAACAGGGCGATGATGGTGCCGATCAGCGCGATGACCAGCGCCTCCACGTAGCGGAAGCCCCAGCGCTGCATGAGCAGGATCAGCAGCACATCCAGGCCGGTGATGAGCACGCCGTAGAAGAGCGGAATGTGGAAGAGCAGGTTCAGGGCGATGGCCGAGCCGATGACCTCGGCCAGGTCGCAGGCGGCGATGGCGATCTCCGCGCCCACCCAGAGGGAAAAGCTCACCCACGGCCTGTAGCTCTCGCGGCACAGCTGGGCCAGATCGCGCTCCGTGGCCACGCCCAGCTTGAGCGACAGGCTCTGCAGCAGAATGGCCATCAGATTGGAGGCCATGATGACGAAGAGCAGCGTATAGCCGAAGCGCGAGCCGCCGGCGATATCGGTGGCCCAGTTGCCGGGGTCCATGTAGCCCACCGAGATCAGGAATCCGGGGCCGAGAAAGCCCAGCAGCCGCCGCCAGTAAAGGGGCGAACGGGAGATGCGCACGCTGGAATGCACCTCCGGCAAGGAGGGCTCAAGCAGCTCGGTGAGGGATGTGGCGTCTGCGGACATGGGTGTGGAAAGAGGGTCTGGAGGGCTCTCTCAACCCAAGTATGCCACAGGTTGTTAATTGTGATTAAGAAATATTCTTATATTTAATTACGATGAAGACTCCGGGCGCAGCCAGACCGCCTCCGCGGCCGGTCGTCCCAGGGTAGAACTCCCGGTAGGTAGCTCAATCGAAACGGTTTGGTCGTAGTTCTGGCTGACAACTCGGAGGCTCTGGCCAGGGCCGATGCCGGACTGGTGGAGAAAGAGCAGCAGCTTGTGGTCGCGCTCGTGAAGGCTGGCGACGGTGTAGCGTTGGCCTTCGACGGCCTCGGACAGGGGCGTTTCACCGCGCTTCTTGCGCTGGGCAGGGCTCTCCGGCAGCACCTTGTTGCCGTGAGGACAGGCGCCGCCCTCACCCAGCTTCTCCTTGAGTTTGGTTTCAAAGGCCGGCGAGACGGCGTGCTCCAGGCGCTCCGCCTCCTCGTGGATCTCGTACCACTCCATGCCGAAGACTTCGCTCAACATGCGCTCGATCAGGTGGTGGCGCACGGCGGTGTGGTAAGCATTTTCGCGCCCCGCCGCGGTGAGGCGCACAATGCCGTCTCCGCGCATTTCGACGAAGCCGTCGCGCTTGAGCCGTTTGAGCGCCATGGTCACGG
>JBEKCX010000153.1:0-6474 GCA_050014655.1 Occallatibacter sp.
CAGGTGTGAGCTTCGGTGGGAGCGCCACGGAGGTAGGCGCCCAGGCTGGGGATGGTCAGCGCCGGGGTTTGCACGGTGACGGGAACGCCCACATTGGGCGTCAGTGGCCCCTGGGTGAGCGGGCTCGGCGGCAGCGCGTAGGTCGTCCAGCCCGTGTTCCCGTTGTAGATATACAACATGTCGCTGTGGCCGGGGCCCAGGCTGGCGTTATCGGTGATGTAGAGAGTCTTCGCGTCCGGCGTCCAGGCAGCGGCATTGCCTACGCCGCCATGGGTCGAGGTAACGCCGGAGCTGACGCTGTAGACATAGAAGACCTGGCGCTGCTGATCGTTGATCACCACCAATGAGTTATCCGGAGAAACGGCCAGCACCACGCCGGGAACGGTAGTGTCCTGCTTGTTCAGCGCATTGGTGAAAGTGGCGTAGACCATCAGCTCCCGCGCGGAACCGAAGTAAAGGTTCTGGCCGCTGCGGTCCATCACCATCGAATTCGGCACATAAGGCAGCCGCTCCGGCGAACCCACGGTGCCGGTGAGCAGCTCGACGGGAACAAAGTACTGGGACTGGCCTGGCGCCGCGAACCACACGTAGTCGCTGGAGGCGCCGGGGGTGGTCACGTTGACCGGATTGGAGGTAACCGAGAGCCCGGTTCCATATAAGCCGATCTCATTGATGGGAGCCGAATTGCAGGAAGTGGGCTGGCAGATAGCAAAGATCGAGGCCACGCCTGGGAAGCTGGTGGTGACCCCTCCAGTGGCCGAGACGCTGATGTCGATCGGATCGGTCGACTGGTAGTCCAGTGATAGGCCGGTGATGGGCAGATTGTTGGTGTCCAGAACCGTAGTCACCAGATTCTGCTGTGCGCCCTGGGTGATGGTCCCCTTCTGGGCGCCGTTGGCCAGGGTAAGGCTGATCGACTGCGGCGGGCAGGTGGAGAAGTAGCCGGCCGACGAGCCTCCGCCGGCAACCGAAGCGGAGATTTCGGTGGTTCCCGGCTGCTGGGCGGTGATCTTGTTGGTCTCGCTGTTGATCGAGGCGACGCTCGCAGTGGAGACGGTAAAGCTGAAAGTGCCAACAGCCGCCGAGCAGTTGGGAACCGAGGTTACGCCGGAAGGCAGCGGGCAGGCATAGTTCAGGTTGGTTACCGACGACGGCGCGCAGAGAAGTTGCTGATGGTTGTTGCTTCCCGAATAGCAAGCCTGCGCGTCCAGTTGCGCCTCCTGCCCCTGCGAAAGGCAGGTCTGCGGCCCGACCAGAGTGACAGAGGTCACCTGCGGATGCACGTAAACCTCCACCGGATTGGAAGTGACAGACTGCGCGGAGGCGGTGATGTAAGCGATCCCGTATGGCAAGCCGTTGGTCGAGGGCAGCGGATTCGGGAAGTTGCAGATGGTGTAGTCGGCGATTCCGCCGCCTGTGTTGCGGTTCCACGTCCCGGCGCACATGTTGCCGGTGGGCGAGATGTCCACCAACTGGTTGTTCGTCGTACCGTAGGTGTACTTGCCCGAGAAGGAGGCCTGCGTGCCCTTGCACGTGTAAGCCGAGGGCGCGCCCGCCTGCTGCGTCTGCCCAAAGGCCAGCGAAACGCCGGTGGTCTGGGGCTGCACAACGAGTGAGGCCACGTCCGAGTCCTTCAACCCGTAGCCCAGGCCGTTGCAATAGTTCGCCCCCGGATTGCGGGTGCAGCCGGAGATCGATACCCCGGCCGGAATGGCCAGGCACAACAAGCAGATAAGCGTCAAAAACCGCCGCATGAATCCTCCCCGCCCCGCCTCTTCAAACTGCGGAGCGGTCTGTCCGAATCCGTCAAGGAATTGGGTCATGGCGATTTTTCAATCGCCGCACTCGCAAACTGCCGGCCCCGAGGGGCCTTCTGCCAGGAAAACCCACCCCGGCAGGCTGCCCGCAACACTGCGGAAACCGCAAAACCACTCTATAGAGGTCCGTCAACATGCCCAAGGCTGGCCTACTCCCGGTGGATTCCGCTGATCGGGTCATGGGGTCGAATAACCAGATGCCCGGCTCCCGGCAATACGCTCTTCCTCGAGCCGGTCGGCGAAACAAGCTCTCCGGAACTCCAATGAAGAGTGTATCAGGACCGGCTGGCTCGCGACAGACGGCCGCGCGCGGCCATTCTTGCCGAGTCCCTTGCCCAACCCTAAATAGACGCCGCCGCGCGCCGATGGCGAGCAGCCTCTATTCCGGCGGCATGTAGCGCTGGAACCACTCCGCGGCCCGCTCCATCACGTCCAGGCGGTGCGCGGGGTCCACAAATCCATGCCCTTCGTTGGGATAAACCACCAGTTGCGTGGGCACGCGCCGGTCGCGCAGCGCATGCCAGAACTCGTAGGACTGCGGCGCCGGGCACTCACCGTCCCGGTCGCCTACCAGGACCAGGGTTGGCGTCTGCGCCTGCTTGATGAAGCTGATCGCCGAGCTCTTCGCGTACACCGCCGGATCGTCGTAGACCGAGGCCCCGAAGTAAGGAATCATCCACTGGTCGATGGAGTTCTCGCCGTAGTAGCTTTGCCAGTCCGATATTCCCGCGCCCGCCACCGCCGCTTTGAACCGCTGCGTCTGGGTCACCGCAAACATGGTCATGAATCCGCCGTAGCTCCAGCCGGTCAGGCCCACGCGGTTGGGGTCAACCGGGTACTGGGCTTCCACGGCGTCCACCCCGGCCAGAATGTCGCGCAGGTCCCCATAGCCGAAGTCCTTGCGGTTGGCCTCGGTAAACTCCTCGCCCTGGCCAAAGCTGCCGCGCGGATTGGGCTGCAGGACAAAGTAGCCCAGCGCCGAGAAGGCCGCTGCGCTGAGCATGCCGCCCACGCCCCAATGCGACTCCTCCGCCGCGGCCGGGCCGCCGTGCACCACCACAATCAGCGGATACTTCTTGCCCGGATCGTACTCCAGTGGCAGCATCAGCCAGCCCTGCACCTGGAACTTGTCGCTCTTCCAGCTCAATGAGACGCTCTTGCCCCACGCCGGTTCCACTCCCACGTTGAAGTGCGACAACTGGGTCCGAAACGCCAATTCGTCGCCGCTCACGCTTCCCGGCCGGGCCGCGTAGATCTCATCCGGATGGTCGAATGTGCTCGCCCGGAACACGACCAGCGAACGGTTCGCTGTCGAGGAGAGACTCATCTCCAGCCGCCCGTCGCCCACAACGCCTGGAATCCCGTAGATCGGCGAGCCAATCTCGACCTTCCCGCCCGCGCCGCTCCAGTCGCCTTGCAGATGATAGCGAACCAACTGCGCGTCGCCCCCCGCTTGTTCACTCACCAAGAGATTCTCTGTGTTCTCCCACTCCAGCCAGGCCGCCGTCGTGGGCTCGCCGGAACTCAAGTTGCGCAGCGCGACGCCATCCGCGGAGACGATCCACACATCGCCTCCCGTCGCTCCCTGGTCGCTCATGAGCCCGCCGATAAAGGCAATCGCCTTTCCGTCCGGCGACCATTGCGGCACGGCAATCTGCAGCCCGTGCAGCGGCCCCGCAACCTCCGCGGGCGCCAGAACCGCGGCGGGCGCGGCGCCCATCGCCTGCGTATACAGCTTCGCCACCCACCAGTTGTTTTCGCCCGGCGGATCCGCCGCCACGTATGCCAACCCCTTCGAATCCGGCCGCCAGTCGAACTCGTACACATGCAGGTTCGCCGGCGTCACCATCGTCGGCGGCAGCAGCCCTGCAGAGGGCAGTTTGTCCGCATTGACGGGAACCACTGCAACCCGCTGAATCTCGACGTCATCCTCGCCGATCACCCCGGCGGGCGGCTTCATGGCCGCCAGCGCCCCAGCCGGCCGCGTGGCGCCCTCCACATACAGGAAGGCCACCTTGCTCCCGTCCGGCGAAAAGGCGGGAGCGTCCACGTATCCCTTCAGCTCGGTCAGCCGTTGCGCGGGCTTGCCGTCCAGCCGGGACAGAAACAGATCCATCTGCTCACCCGGCTTGGCGCAATCGGAGAAGAAAGCCAGCGCCTTCGAGTCCGGAGCCCAGGCCAACTCGCTCTCGAAACAGTGCTGCTCCGGTTTGGCCGCCGCGGTTGCGCGTCCGTACTTGGTCAGGTCGTCGATGGGGGCCACGCGAATCTCCTCGCCCCCGCCGGCGGGCTCAGTCCACGCCAGCCGTTTGCCGTCCGGTGAAACCGCCACCTGCCCCACGAAGCGGCCCCGGCTCAGCCCCCTCAGAACCTCTAGGATGCGGTCGCGATCGGGCGCTTTGGCCGCGGACCCCGGCTGCGGGGCTGGATGCGCATCCTGAGCCACACCGCGGGAGAAGTTGAGAACCGCGCCCAGGAACAAAACAGCGCCGGCGATCGACACGGCGCGAACAAACTTGCGAAGCGGCGTCGAATTCATACCGACATGCTATCAGGAAGAGTCGGGCGCGGACCGGGTTGTTTTCTGGAGAATCGCCTCAGTTCGGAGCCGCGGTTGCGTGCGCGCTCTCATCAGGCCACGGAGGCAGCAGCTTGACCAGCGCCCACAGGAAGAGCAGCGGCAGCAGGGTCAGCGCAATCGCCACCAGCAGCCCCTCGCGCGTCACCAGGCCCATCTTGTAAGTCGTGTAGCCAAGAAAACTTTTGCTGAACAACTGTCCGCCGATCACCACGTTCCAGCGCATGGCGAAGATCCCGATCAGCGTCAGGCACCCGGCCACGGAGTAGATGCGCAGGCGCGCAATCTGGGGCAGCTTCACCACCTGGGTGATGCCCAGCAGGATGATGGGGGTCAGCGTGCCCAGGCAGATCTGGATGACGATGTGCGGGATGTAAAGCTGGGTGTGGACCATGAAGTTCAGGCTGCGGAATGACTCGTCGGCCTCGTAGATGCGGTGAACCAGGTCCAGCATCTCCAGGCTGAAGTCGATGATGAAGATGTAGAACAGGTACATGGCGATGGTATCCACGCAGCGAATGTCGATCATCAGCTTGCGCAGCTTGGTGATCGCCATGTAGAGCAGCATCACCCCGGCAATCCCCGATACCATGGCCGAAAAAATGAACACCACCGGCATCATGGGCGACGACCACCAGGGATTTGCCTTGACCGAGCCGAAGATAAAGCCGACATATCCGTGCAGCAGAAAGGCCGATGGAATGCCGACCAGCGTCACAATCCAGCCCGCCCGCTCGTCGATGGCCAGCGAACGCTCGCTGATGTTCTTCGACCCCAGTGTCATCACCCGGTAAACAATGCGCAGCAGCCCCTTGCTCGATTGCGCCAGAAGCACGATGTCGCGCCGGTAATCGAGCCATATCTCCAATACCAGCACGGCCATCAGATACCACAGATACACATAGCCGAACATGGCCATGGCCGAGGTGCTGTGGGGAGTGAAGTACATCTCCGGCGAACGCTCAGGATGGCCGAGATGCAACTGCAAGGGCAGCGGCGCGACCAGCAGAAACGCCAGCGCCGTCAGCAGCGCCAGCCGGTAAGTGGGCTTCACCGCTTCAACGCGGAAAACCCGCTCCAGCGACGCCAGAATGAACGCGCCCGCCACCAGACCGGTGATGAACGGATAGAGGACGATCAGCACGCTCCATTGCAGCCCGACCTCGTTCGGATACATGAAGCCTTCAACTCCGCTCATAACTCCTCACTTATTCAGCTATTAGCTGTTAGTTATTAGCTATTAGCTGCTCCTACCGCACCGCCCCGTCCAGATCGTTGTAGAAGACCTTTGCGCCGGTGGCCATCTGCGGCTTCAGCACCTGCACGCTGTGCGTCTTCAGGAACTCGTGGATCGGATCCTTGGGGTTCTTCAGATCGGCCAGTTGGCGCGCCCCAGTCGGGCAGGCTTCGCAGCAGGCGGTTGTAAGTCCCTTGGTAATCCGGTGGTAGCAGAGCGTGCACTTGTCCGCGACCTTCTTCACCGGATGAATGTAGCGGCAGCCATAGGGGCAGGCCTGCACGCAATAGGCGCATCCCAGGCAGTAAGTCTGATCCACCAGCACCACGCCGTCCGGACTTATGAAGGTTGCGCCAACGGGGCACACCTGCGTGCACGGCGAATCCGCGCAGTGATTGCAGAGCTTGGGAACGAAAAAGTACTTTCCGCTCTCATCGGTCGCAACCGGGAAGCCTTCCTTGCCTCCGTCGGGCGAGATAACCTGGGGATCGGTCATGGGGTTGGTCATGCCGCCCAAGGGATTGGCCATCTGCCAGTCGGAGATGTGGTAGCGCTCCACCCAGGTGCGAAAGTTCTTGTCCGGCACATCGTTCTCCGTCTGGCAGGCGCGCACACAGTTACCGCAGCCGATGCACTTGGGAATGTCGATCAACATGCTCCACCAGTGATCGCTCATCTTATAGTTCGGCGACTCTTCCGGAGTTCCCGCGAGCACGTACTTCCATGCCACCGCCGCCGCCGGCAAAAGAATCATGATCTGACGCCGGGAGATATTCATTTCGCGCCTCCCGCATCCATCGCCGGGCTATGCGGCTTGTGGCAGGTATCGCAGGGCAGGCCCG
>JBEKCX010000154.1:0-10793 GCA_050014655.1 Occallatibacter sp.
GCGAGTGCTGGGCAATACGGCTTTGCTCGCTCTGCTACATCCATGCAACCACAGACCGGCTTGATTTTGAGAAGAAGGCGGAGCGCTGCGAGGGGCATCGCAACTCGCTGCTCGCGGCCATGGGTCTCTATTGCCGGATATTGAAGAAGAACCCGACGGCTTTGGATTATATGAAGGATTATGCAGTTTCTTAAAGTCCGTTGAGCATCTCTGCCGTTTCTTTGATCTTGGCTAAGTCAAGGCCGGCCGCGCCACCCCGCCAAGGCGCGGCCGAATACACATTGCCTCTCAGCCGCGGGGCTGCTGCCCGCGGCTGCGTGCTCCAGGGCGCGAGACTCAGGCAGCGGACGCTGGAATTGGCCCCATCCCAGCCCGGGCCAGAGCCGCGGACTGCGCGTTCACGGAGACTGGTTGCAGCCTGAAGGAGTTCTTTCCCGCCGGGATCATCGCCAGGGGGATTGGCGCTCGATCCGGCCTGCTGCGGAGATGCTTGGACTCCAGCCATGCGCAGAGCCGGGGATCGTGAATCTCGGGCCGGTCCTGCCAGAAGTCTGGTTTCAGCCCACACTGAATCTGGAGATGATCCAGATGCAACTCGACGACCGCAACGTGGCTTGGGAAATAACGACGGACATTGGAAACGCCAACGTGCAATCCAATCAACCCGTGGCCCTTGGAATGCGTTTTGACTACCATCGGAACCTCCTACCGACTGCAGATGATGTATGACGAAAGAGCCAAGGCAAAGGGAACCGCGCACCGGCCGGGAAGTTGGCCGTAGAGGTTCCTGATGTGAAACTTGCAGACGTGAACGTTCGACGGGGGAAGACGTGTCTCTAGTTCCTGGGTCTATCCACGGAGACGCGAAGCCGCAAACTGTGGCACGGTCGGCAGCTCGTTCACACAGGAGGAGAACGAGCGAATTCCCAACCAGTCCTGATTCTCGCCACGAGGAATCCGGCGCGTCTGTTCAATTCTGCTCATTTTCCCACAGGCCGGAACGGAGATCGGCAACTAATTGAGACGAAATATTCTGCAACGAGCCGGGCGCCATCCTCGGCTGTTTCCTGCCAAAGCGCGGGATGCCAGAACCGTCAATCGGCGTCCCGACCGTGAAATGCACCGCTTCTTGTGCAGAATCTTCGTCGGGCATCGGGCACGAAGCTGGGATCCCTCCCTTTGAAGTGGCCAAGTCCGACCAAGCACTAGATGCGGACCCGCCTGTCCGCTGGTGTGGCGCAGAAGGGCAGGTAATGCTATCGATGGTTACCATTGCGCACTCGCATTGCCCTCTAGTAACAAGCATTATCCAATAGGGCGTAATATGAAAACCCGGAAGCAAGTCAGCATAGGAGAGAACACCCCTGAGCGCCTACCTCTTAAGTTGTATGGAATGCCTCAAGAGTTGTACGTATCATGGGTGAACTGAAAAGAATCAGCACATGAGAGAGACCAAATGAACGCCATGTTTCTTAAGCTGTATCTGAAGTCCCAGGATCTGGTGAACCGCGAAGAGGGCCAGGATCTGGTCGAGAACGCTCTGATGATTGCTTTGATCTGCCTTGGCGCGGTCGCGATCCTCAACGGCCTTGGCAGCTACGTCGTGGGCACGCTCAGCGCCATCAACTCCGCGCTTTAGCCTCGATCGGAGGACCTCTGCGAGGCTGCCAGTCACGGAATTCCGTTGGTCGCCGGAGGAATTCTCCTGTTCCATCGATTGCGTGTCGCCGCGGCGACTCGTGCCGAAGCACGGCCTTCGCTGTCAGGTTTTCACAGCAACCGGATCGAGAAGCCGCTCAGAATCAAGACTTCTTTCCAGAACCTCCAGAATTCGCTCAGTCTTCAGGCGCGTCTTACACTCCCCGCAAGGCCAAAAGGGCGCACTCACGGCGTCACCCCGCCCGCCAACTCTTCGCCCAATCCGCCCCGTCCCGCCGCTGAACCTGTATCCTGATTGCGTTCCATTTTCTCTTCGGCAATGAAGGCGTGCGGATTGGAGCGGCAGATGGAGTGGACGACGGAGCGAAGGCGATTTGGCAGGGGATTCGGCGCAAGGCTTGCGCCGGGCCTGCGCAGCCACTGGCGTCTGGCCGGCCTCGCCGCCCTGCTGCTTGCCTCGGCCATCGGCGCGGTCCTGCTGACGGCCTCCCACGGCGCGCGCCCGGCGGCAGTCGTTGCTCCTTATCCCCACGAGCTCGCCCAAGTCAGCTTTGCCGTGGCCGGCGATGTGATTCCGCACGAGCAGGTGCGCGCCGCCGCTGCCGCTGCCGGCGAAGGCGCCCAGGGCTGGGCAGCTCTCTTCAGCGATGTGAGCGACGTCTTCGCGAAGACCGACTTTGGCTTCGTCAACCTCGAAACCCCGGTCGCCCCGGTGCACTCCCATGGCTCCAAACCCTTTATGTTCGACGCTCCCATTGCGCTTCTCGATGGGTTGAAGGCCAGCGGAATCAAGGTCGTTTCATTCGCCAACAACCATGTGATGGATCAGGGCTGGGCCGGGTTCGCCGAGACTCGCGAGCATTTGCGAGATCAGGGGATTCTCTTCGTTGGCTCCGGCGACAACGCCCAGCAGGCCTGGCAGCCGGTCATCGTCGAGGCCAACGGCATCAAGGTTGGCTGGCTGGGCATGACGCGCTGGCTCAACGGCGGCCGAAATCCCGACAAGGACGACCTGCCGCATGTGAACTTTTTCCCCTATCCCAATGAATCCGGCGGCGCGCCCGGCATGGACGAGGTCGGTGTTCTTGAGGCCATCAAGCAGGCCCGCGCCCAGTGCGACCTGCTGGTCGTCTCCATCCACTGGGGCGTCGAGTACGCGCCCGCGCCCCGCCCTGAAGACGTTGAGACGGCCCACAAGATGCTTGAAGCCGGCGCCTCGGTCATCGTCGGCCATCACCCCCATGTGCTTGAGCCGGTGGAGACTTACACCACGCAGGATGGCCGCGACACGGTGATCTTCTATTCGCTGGGGAACTTCCTGTCGAACCAGTCGCGCACCTATGTGGATGGCCTGATGCCGGACAAGAACGGCGATCCGCGCGACGAGATGATCGGCCTCTTCTCCGCCGTGCGTAAGGACTACGGCCCGGCGGGCGTGCGCGTCGAGCTGGGCCACGTCGGCATTCTCCCCGTCTGGGGCGAGAACAACCGCAACGAACTGGCCAGCGGCCGCGCCAAGAGCACCATCATTCGCCCCATCCTCATCGACCGCGAGATTCCGCGCCTGCAAGCCCGCCTGGACGAACTGAACAAGATTGCCGAGGCGAACAAGACAGCCGAGGCGAACAAGGCGAACACGCCCGCCACGCCCCTCAGCGCCGATCAGCGGAAGGAGTTCATCGCGGTGACCAACCGCCTCAAGCTGCTGACGGACCGCCGCGCCACGATCCTCGCCCGCGTCGGCGACGAATACGTGACCGATCCGCCCAAGCTGCCCGCAAAGCCGTAGGCTGCCGCCCCGCTCGCAGAGATGGGTGCCCCAGCATTCTTGTCATCCTGAGCGACCCTGACCCTGAGCTTGTCGAAGGGGAAGGGGAGTCGAAGGACCTGCGGTTGGTTTCGCCGAGAAGTTAGGGTGACAAGAGCTTCTGTCGGAAACTCGCCCGAAGATCGTAACCCTCAATACCCGTTAGCCACCAGCCAGTCCGCTGTTATTTCGAAGGACGGCTTCTTCTGCGCCTGCATCTGCATGGCTGCCAGCTTCACCAGCACATCGGCCTCCACGTTCATGGGAGCGCCAACGGCGAGCGTGTGCAGGTTGGTCCGCCAATAGGTCAGAGGCAGAATCGCAATGGTAATCGCCTCGCCGTCGAAATCGGCAATGGTCAGGCTGATGCCCTCAACGGCCACCGAGCCCTTGTGCACCATCCACGGGCGCACATTCTCGGGCACGCGCACCTTGAGCGACCAGTCCGTCGTCTTTCTGTCGAACTCCGGGCTCGACTCCGGAATCACCGGGTCGAGTGCCGTCATCGCGCCCGTCCCGTCCACGTGCCCCTGAACAATGTGGCCGCCCAGCGGGCTGCCGGCGGCCATGGGAAGCTCCAGATTGACCTTGGCGCCGGGAGTGAGCGACCCCAGCGAGGTGCGGTCCAGCGTCTCCTGGGCGAGGTCGGCATGAAAGAACTGCGGGTCCACATCGAGCGCCGTCAGACAAACGCCGGAAACCCCCAGCGAGTCGCCCTCTCGCAGCCGCCCGGCCAGCCCCGGAGCTTCGACCGTGATCCGCCGCACTCCGCCCCTGCTCTCCAGGCTGACCAGCGTGCCGGTCTGTTCGATGATGCCGGTAAACATGGTTCCATTCTAAGGGAACAGGGAACAGGGAATAGGGAACAGGGATCAGGGATCAGGGGTCTGACAACTGACCACTGCTCTCCGGCCACGGATCCTTGAGCAGCGAGCACAGCCCCAGATCGTTCTCATAGCGCTCGACCTCAACCTCGGCCATATGAATGGCGTGCGTCATTCCGCGGAAGGCGGGGACGGCGTCGGAGCCCATGATCTGCGGGGAGACGAAGAGGTGAATGCGGTCTACGAGGCCGCCCGCCAGCAGAGCGGTATTCAACCGCGTTCCGGTCTCTGTCAGCAGCGTCAGAATGCCCTCTTCACCCAAAATATCCAGTACTTTACCGAGCGGAACGCGCCCCGCTACCCACCCCGGCGACGAAGGCCTGTCGCCGGGGACCCCGGAATCGGCGGGCAGAACCTCGACGCGCACGCCGCGGCTGCGCAGCTCGGCGATGCGGGCCTGGTCGTTGGAGACGGTGAAAATGACCAGATCGTTCGCGGCCGTGGCCACCATCTTGGAGTCGAGCGGCATGCGCAGAGCCGAGTCCAGCACCACGCGCAGCAGCGGCCTGCGCCGCCGCAAACCGCTGCGGTCGGTGAGCATGGGGTCGTCCGCAAGCACCGTATCCACGCCGGTCAGCGCCGCATCTGCCTGCCAGCGCAGCGGCTGCACGGCCTGGCGCGCGGCTTTGCTGGTGATCCAATACGGCTCGCGCAGGGCGTGCTGGCCGGCGGGCGGCGCGATGCGGCCATCGAGCGTCATGGCCACTTTCATCAATACCAGCGGACGCCGGTGCCGGCTCCAGCGGGCAAAGCCCTCGTTCAGCCGCCGCGACTCGGCCTGGCAGACGCCCAGCGCTACCTCGATACCGGCGGCGCGAAGGCGGTCCATTCCGTGGCCCGCCACGGCGGGGTTGGGATCGATGGTGGCGGCGACCACGCGCCCTAAGCCCGCCGCAATCAGCGCCTCGGTGCATGGGCCGGTGCGGCCAGTGTGGTTGCAGGGTTCGAGAGTCACGTAGGCTGTGCCGCCGCGCAGACGCTCGCCGGCATGCTGAGCGGCAACCTTGAGCGCAACCACCTCCGCGTGGTCGACCAGGTCGTACTCGTGCCATCCCTCGCCGGCTACCTGACCGGCGCGGTCCAGAATCACGCAGCCTACGGCCGGGTTGGGCGAGGTGACGGCGATGCCGCGGCGCGCCAGCTCCAGGGCTCGTTGCATCCAATGCCGATCTTGATCTACCTGTTGACTCATGCTCATAACAATCGGGAACCTTCCAGTGGCCTTCCAAACTGTTATCATAGGAATCCGCGCTGACGCTAGGTTGTCAAAAGCGTGTTCGACTCACTCATAAGAGCAAATTATAAGCGCCGTCGATTTCTGTCCTGAGTTCGCTATCTCGTCCGTGCGAAGCTGTTTCTTATGATCTCCGACTTTGAAGCTTACCCCGTGTGCCTGCATGAAGATCTGGGCCAGTTCTCCGCGTATCGCAAAATTGACGTTTTGGGGGATATTGCCGATTTGGGAAACCAGAGCCAGCGACGCTTGCGACACCACAATTGCGATTACGTTACCGGATGTGTCAAATACCGGGCCGCCACTGTTTCCAGCTTGGACGGGAGCGGAGATTTGCAGCAGCGTGTAGTCGTTTCCGGCCCCGGCGACGGAGTTGATCTGGCCGAATGTAGCCTTCGGTTCTGCCGATAATATGCCAGTCAAAGGGTAGCCAATAACACCTATGGTTTCCCCGAGCTTGGCCGGATTCGATTCCGGACGAAACCGGGCGGGTTGTCCATACCCGGCAGTTGTCTTTATAAGGGCGAGGTCATTCTTCGGGTCAATAGCCTCCAGTTTCGCGGATAGTGCGTCGGCACTCAGCGGTTTAACTGCGATACTCTTGCAGCTCTTAACGACATGAGCATTGGTCAGAATGTATCCCTCATCGTTGACAATAATCCCTGAGCCGGTCAATAACTTTGGCTTGGGTTGGGCAGGGGGCGCCTCGACGGGGGCTTTTTTCCCTGTTGTGATTGGGAGGCTGCATACAGTTGACAGAATGCGCTGTGAGAGGGGACTGTTACTCTCGGGAATCATCTTCGTCTTCCAATCGGTCGTCACTGGGCCAGTCGCGACTTGCTGACCGTTCAGATACCCGAACATCCGAATTCCTACCTGCTCGACCGAATCGGTATCGACGTAGATTTTGTCGAGCGAATTGTCTGCATTGCCGAGTGCCAGCCAATGCGCCGCAAGACAAGGCCGTGTCAGCGCAAGCAATAGCAGAACGATCAACGTGGCGGCGTTCGGCCATGAATGCAAGAGAGACTTCATTTTATCCTCCAGCCGATATTCTCCAACGAATTGCCTTTCCTTGCCCTCCGGTGACAGCAGCCTCTTCAGATCATTTGCAAACGTCATCGCTATGCAGTTATGCAACATCACCCCAGTAGCGAATCCACAAACGCCTCCGGCGAGAACTCCAGCAGGTCGGTCATCTGCTCGCCTACGCCGGCGAAGCGGACCGGCAGGTTGAGTTCCTGAGCGATGGCGACGGCGATTCCGCCCTTGGCCGTGCCGTCCAGCTTGGTAAGCAAAATGCCGGTGACTCCGGCGGCCTGGGTGAAGAGGCGGGCCTGCTGCAGGCCGTTCTGGCCGGTGGTGGCGTCCATCACCAGCAGCACCTCGTGCGGCGCGTCAGGAATCAGCCGCTGGGCGGTGCGGCGCATCTTTTCGAGCTCGTCCATCAGGCCGGTCTTGGTGTGCAGGCGTCCGGCGGTATCCACGTACAGGTCGTCGATCCCGCGCGCCTTGGCGGCGGCGATGGCGTCGTAGAGGACGGCTGCCGGGTCGCCGCCATGGCGGGTCTTGATCATCTCCACGCCGGAGCGCGAGGCCCAGATTTCGAGCTGCTCGATCGCCGCCGCGCGAAAGGTATCCGCGGCGCAGAGCAGCACGGAGCGCCCCTGAGAGCGGCTCCACGCGGCCAGCTTGCCCGCCGAGGTGGTCTTCCCGGTGCCGTTCACGCCCACCAGGAAGATGACCTTGGGAGGGATTTCGGGGCAGGGAACCGGGCGCTGCGGAGCCTCCAGAATGGCGCGCAATTGGGCCTTGAGCAGGGCGCGCAGCTCCTCGCCGCCTTCGATGGCCTGGCGGCGGGCGCGGTCGCGCAAGGCATCGAGAATCCGGGTCGTCGTCTGCACTCCCAGGTCGCTGGTGAGCAGCGCGGTTTCAAGACCTTCGAGCGTGGACTCGTCGACCGTTCTGGTGAGGGCGACGAGGCCTTCGATCTTGGAAGAAAGGCTCTCGCGGGTGCGCGAGACGGCCTGCTTCATGCGCTCGAAGAAGCCGGCCTTCGCGCTTCCCGCATCGCCGGGTTGGGCCGCGGTCCGGGCGTCCGCCGGAGGGGTGACCGAGTCTCTCTTGCCGCCGAAGAACTTCATCGTAGAGGGTCCAGATTTGAGTCTAGAGCATCGTAGCCGGACGCGCGGCGGTCAGAAGAGGCGGCCTAGGGTGATGAAGACTTTGCGATGGCCGGCATCGCCGACGGAGCCGCCGAGAGAGATGGAGCCCAGCGGCGTGGCGGCGACCAGGCCGGCCGATCCATCCTGGCGGAGGATGGCGCGCGCCTCGGGAGACCAGATCTCGCCGGCCTCGTAACCGATGATGCCGTAAAGTCCGTGGCCGTGACCGGTGGGCAGAGCGGCCAGGCGGCGAAGATAGCCGGCGCGGGCGAGATAAGTGTCGGTGCCGCGAAACTCGTCGAAGGATGAGGCGGAGAGGCGCCGCGGCCCGCCCAGGGTGAAGCGGTAAGGCTGGGCAACATTGGCGCGCAGATAAGAGTTGATGTCGGCGGTGAGGCCGATGATATTACCCTCGCTCAACTGCCAGGTGCGAGCGCTGGAGAGCATCACCAGGGGAGCGTTGTCGCTTGCGGCGGCGTGGTAGAGGGCGCCGGCGGCGGCTGTGAGGCGGAAGCCCTGGGGCGAAACGGTTCCGGAGGATTCACGGTCGACGTTGATGCGGAGCAGGCCGGTTTGCGCGGTTCCGGAGAGGTAAGGGCCGCCGCCGGAGCCGGTGGTTAGGCTCCAGTGGGTGTCTTCGGCGCGCCATTCGGCGGAGATTTGCGCGGAGTTGCCAATGGTTCGGCCGGCTTCGACGCCGGCGTCGAGGTTCTGCTGGAAGCGCTCGGCAACGCGCTTCTGATTGGCCCAGATGTAGACGGGCTCGCGGACGATGCCGGCGCGCGGCTGGAAGAAGAATCCATTGGGGGTGAGGAGCCGGTAGTATTCGGCGGAGAGGTCGGTCATGTAGCCGAGGCGGGCGCTGGCGCGGAGTTCCGAGCCGAAGCCGCCGAGGTTCTGATCGACGAAGCGGAGGTTCATCTCACCGCGGGTGATGTTGGAGGTTTCGGCGGCCAGGTCCGGGCCGATGAGGAGGTAGGGCGGACCGATTGGATCCTTGGTGAGCTGGACCAGAATGCCGCTGTCCGGGCTGGAAGAGTCCGCGGCGGCGGCATTCGGGCCGGGAGCGGCGGCTGCGGCTGGCGGGGGAGCGAAGGTCTCGTAGGTGGCGCTGTAATCGCCGTTGGACTGGATGGGCTTCAGGGCGTCGAGGGTCTTGGCGGGCGATATGAACTGGCCTTGAAGGGGCTTGAAACCGGCTAGAACCTCCTGCTCGGCACCGGGTTCGCCGCCTTCCACCTTGACCTGGGTCAGAACGGCGGGGTGGAGCAGACCGGGCTGGGCGCGGCGACGAAGATCGCGCGCGGCGAGGTATGCCTTCCAGCTCTGATCATCGAGAGCGTAAGGAAGCAGGGCGGCGCGGCTCCGCTCTGCGGCCTGGTAGCCGGCGTCGATCAGATCGCTGCCCTTGGCGTAATCGGTGGTGGAGAACTTGCCTACCGGGACGCTGACGACCACATCGGCCAGCCGCCGGGCCTCTTCGACATTGCGGTCGATGCCCGCCGAGAAGGCGCGATCGAGGATGCTTACGATGGAGGAGACGTCGGCGCCGGAGAGCGCTTCGTCCTCAAGCTGGACGGCGATGACGGTGTCGGCGTGAAGATCGTGCTTGAGAACGTCAGTGGGCAGGTTGTCGAGGATGCCGCCGTCAACAAGATAATGGCCGTTGGCGGCCTGCACCGGCGGGAAGACGCCGGGGATGGAGATGGAGGCGCGGACGGCCTGGGGCAGCGGTCCGCCGGAGAAGGTGACGGCTCGCAGGGTGTTCAGGTCGGTGGCGACACAGCGGAAGGGGATGGGAATTTGGTCGTAGTCCAGCTCCTGGCGGTTGTAGGCGAGCAGGTTTGTAGTGAGGAACTCATCGATGCCGCGGCCGGAGAACAAGGCGTTGCGCAGGGCGGGACCGTGCTTGAGGCCGACCGTAATTGCGGCGGGGTTCTGGCGGCGGTCCTGGCGGCGGCGGAAGCTGGAGTCGCGGTAGGGGGCTTGCAGGGTGAAGACGCCCTTGAAGGCATCGCTGGTGGCCTGGGTGCGCAACTCCGCTGTGGTCTCTCCGCTGGCATAGAATGCGCCGACGAGTGCGCCCATGCTGGTTCCGGCGATGCGGTCGACGGGGATTTGGTGCTCTTCAAGCCATTGGATGACGCCAATGTGGGCCAGGCCGAGAGCGCCGCCGCCTTCGAGAGCCAGGCCGATGACGGGGCGGTTGGGGGGGACAATTGCCGGCAGGGGCGCAGGCTGCGGGTCAACAGTTGGGGCGGAAGCGGGGCTGGCTGGTCGCCGGGCTGGCTGCTGGGCAGAGGCGGCGATTGCCAGAACGGCGGCAAGCAGGATTGCGACGTATTTCCACGGCATGGGCAGATCTCCAGAAAAAGCGCCTGCACACACGTTAACGCTTTGGCGTCGGCAGACGCTGTGACGTGCGGGGCAATTGACGCGGCTGAGACTGAATCCGGCAGCGCGCCGATCTGGAGTGGGGCGGCGGAGGCAGAAAGACCCTCCATGTCCGCTGAGCGAACCGGGAGGGCCATTTCCGCGTGCGGGAGCTTAGGCGCAATCTAGTTGCGCGGCCTGATTCGCGACCTGCATCGCGTCGAAGCGGGCGAACTGCAAAGGCCCTACTTCGGCGGCGCCGGGATGAACCCTTCGCGCTTGCGGCCAGGCTCCGGTTTGGGCTTCGGCTTCGGGGCTTTCTTGGCTTCCTTCCTGCCTTTGTCTTTGCTTCCCATGGGTGCAAGTGTGACACAAGAGGGGGAAGAAGGAAAAGACAAAAACAAGTGCATCCGGTTCAATAGGATGGTATATTCCCCATACTTCGTATTTCGTCTGTCGGCAAGGGAGGAAATACAATGATGGGTTCCTCCGGCATTAACTCGCCGCGCTCGAGCTTCCGGCTGGTCCTGGCCATGCTGGGGATGATCGCTCTGCCCGCGGCGCTGACGCTTCATACCGTGCGGGCGCCGGGACCGGCCGGCGCATCGGCGTCGAATCCGTCGCCTTACGGTTACACGGTCAGCCTGCTGATGTTCATTGTTCCCATCCTG
>JBEKCX010000155.1:0-6455 GCA_050014655.1 Occallatibacter sp.
GATTGCCCGCGCAGCCGCCGAGCCGGAGAAGTACTCAGCGGCGCTGGTGTTCTCCACCAAGTACGACCCGCCGCCGCTGCTGTCGGGTATTGGATTGCGGAGCGAGGCGATGGACGAGCGGTTCTTTGGCATGCATCACGATCTGCCGCCCGAAGCGATTGCCAGAGAGCTGGGCGGAGACCTGGTGTGGAAGAGGGAAGACCAGGGGCAGTGGGTGGCGCTGATCCGGTTCAACCGGCAGTTTCACGCGCGGCTGGGGTTTCCGACCCGGATGCCGGCGCCGCGCTGAACGGGAGAGGCGCAAACGGCCCGCGAACCTGGCTGCGCCGTCCAGATGCGGCGCGCGCGCCTTTTTGTCAAGCCGGGCGCAAGAGACTCCCATCCTAAATAGTTTATTTCATGGCATTTATCTCTTCATGCCGCTTTGCCGAAGATATACCTTGAATTGCCTAGGCTTAAAGGTAGACAGACAAACGACGGAAGCGCCGCGCCGGGCGAATGAGTTCGCCCTCCCTCAGGGCGGTTCTCCAATTCACCTGCCATTGCCAGTGTCGTGCGGGTGTCTTTTTCTTGATGAAAAAGACACTTTGGCGCAGTGGTTTCGGTAGGCTGCAATTGGCGAACCGCCGTCGCGGATGGCGCCGGGGCGCGGGACCGTTGAAGTCTGCGCGGCAGCGGTTCTCGACTGTAGTCGCCGGCCGGAACCACGGCGGCGTTCGGCAGCCGGGAACTGAGGACGAATCTAGGACAGCGGCTGGCCTTCAACCAGCCAGCCGCACGCCCGAAGGATCTGAAAGGGACGGCGGGCAAAACGCCGCCGCCGAGCTGCCCAATGGCAAGTAAACCAAGGTCAACCAAGGCGGCGTCCGCTGCCTTTTCGCTCAGGGAGACTCTGATCCGGTCTTTGCCGCGAGGGCGCATTCCCTCGCGGGCTAAAGGCCGCGGCGTGCTTTCAAGACGGGTTCAGAGATCCCTCAGAAGGAGCTTTCTCGATGAATCTTATCTCCAACATTTGGAATCAGCCGAAGACGTCTGCCGCCGGGCTGTTGATCGCGGTGGTCACCATTGCCACCGTCCTATCGCAGCAGGGCGTAACCCTGGGCACGGCCGGAACGGGCACAGTGATTTCGCTGGTGTGCGCCATTGGCACCGCCCTTCTGGGGCTTCTCGCAAAGGATCCGGGAGGCAAGTCGTCGTCTGCCGGAAGCACCGCCAAGCTGGGCGCGTGGGCGCTGATCGCCCTCTTGCTGCCATTGCCGCTCGTGAGCGGCTGTTCCGGTGTGACCGTTGCGCAGGACATCGTGAACTGGACGCCGGCTTTGCAAGGCGCGGTGGCCACGGTGGACTCGACCGCGGCGCTGCTGGCGCCGCAGGATGCGCCCATCTTTACCGCCGCGACAGTGAGCTTCGACGCGGCCTCGAATCTGCTGGTTGCGCAGGCGAGCGCCTATCTGGCCAATCCGACGGCAGGCGTGCTCAGCGAATTGCGAATCCAGGTTGTGACCTTCCAGCAGCAGGTGAATGCCGCCCTGTTGCAAGCGGCAAAGATCGTGGATCCGGCGAGCCAGCAGCACGCCCTGGCTGCGATTCAGGCTGTGGGCACCATTGTGAGCGCGATTCTCGCCCTGGTCGCATCGATCTCAAGCAAGGCCCAAGTGGCCCAGATGGCTGCTCAATCGACGATCAAGCTGGCGGCGGTACGGCCGCTTCTGGACGGTTCGCGGGCGGCTGCGATTGTGGCCGGCCACTATGGCGAGCCGGCCGAGCTGGCTCGGATTCAGGTGGCGCGGGCGGAGTATGCCGAAGTTCAGGCCGGTTTCTGAGGGCCTGGAAGAGCTTGCTCTTGCAGCAAGCGCAAGAGTTTCAACCACAAAGGAGAAACGGAGAATGCAAACCACCCCCAGGCAATTGAAACCCGCCCAGGATGAGGTACAACTGGCATCCCACAACCAGGATCTGATCGAGGTGCCGAAGCGGGCTCGTCTTGACCGGGAAGCCGAGAACCAGAGATTCCTGCAGATTCCGCAGGGCGCCACCCAGGTGAGCGTCAACAACCTCTGAGGAACATGGAAGAAGCGGGCCGTCCGCTGCTGTGGACGGCCCGCAAAGGCCTTAGAAACACACTATCTACGGAACGAATACGCTCGATTCTCCCGCCTAATTGTTTGCCTCCCGCGCGTCTCCCAGAATCAACTTGAGCGTGATTTGCTTGCGTCCGCGATAGAAGGTGACGCTTACGGTGTCGCCGGGCTGGTGCTTGTCCATGAGGGCGTTGATCTCCTGTGGGTCGGAGACCTGCTTACCGTCGACGGCCACGATCAGGTCGCCGCCCAGCAGGATGGGAGTGTTGCCGACGTAGGCCAACTGGTTGCCGCCGCGCAGGCCAGCGCGCTCGGCCGCTCCGCCGGGAATCACCTTTTGCACCAGGACGCCGGAATCGGCCGCCAGCTCCATCTGCGAGGCCAGATCGGGGCCGATGGCGTAGGAAACGATGCCCAGCGAGGGCCGCTTGACGCGCCCGTAGCGCGTGAGGTCGGCCAATACACCCTTGGCGGTGTTGATGGGAATGGCGAAGCCGATGCCGGAGCTTTGGTCGGCGCCGTTGGAGGCGATCATAGTGTTGATGCCGATGACCTCGCCGCGGGAGTTGAGCAGCGGACCGCCGGAGTTGCCGGGATTGATGGCCGCGTCGGTCTGGATGGCGTCCTCGATGGGCGCGTTCTCGGAGCCTCTGGCGGCGGGCAGGGTGCGGATGGAACTGATGATGCCGCGGGTCATGGTGCCGCTGAGGCCGAATGGATTGCCGATGGCGTAGACCTTCTGGCCCACGGCCAGCTCACTGGAATCGGCCAGCGTGACCGGCTCCAGATTGGGCGCTTCGATCTGCAGCAGGGCCAGGTCGTGGACGGGATCGGTGCCCACCACCTTGGCTGTGTAGCGGCGCTTGTTGCTGAGCGTTACCTCGATGCCGCGGTTGGCGTTCTCGACCACATGGTAGTTGGTGAGTATGCGCCCGGCCTTGTCGAGGATGAAGCCGGAGCCCTGGCCGTGCTGCGGGACGACTCCCTCAAAGAAGTTGAAGACCAGGGTGGTGGAAGTGATGTTGACCACCGAGGGCAGCACCCGTTTATAGACAGCGATATTGTTCTGCTCCTCGGCGTCATAGGCGGGCGCGGCCTCAGCCTCCGTAAGCTGGAGCGGAGTGCCCGAGCCTTTGGCCGGAAAGAGCGCGAAGTGGTTCCACGATGGACCGCCAGAACTGAACGAGAGATGCGTGGTGAGGTACCAGAATCCTCCCACCAGCAAGACAACCAGAAGAACGCGGCGAATTATTCTCATAGCTCCTGAACCTGAAAGAACCTACTGAAGCCGTCAGTCATCAGCCGTCAGTTGTCAGCAAAGACAGCCTGATGCGGAACCGGCGATCACTGACCAATGACAACTGACCCCTGATCTCTGATCCCTGACCTCTATTCTAAAGACTCATTCGGGCAGAGATTTGTTGCTCTCCGCCTTGAGGCGCCGCCACAGCTCGACAACCTGGGCGCGGAGGGCGGACGGATCTCCCGCATTCTCCAGCACATAATCGGCGTGGGCGGCCTTCTCCGCATCGGGAATCTGGTGCGCCAGGCGGCGGCGGGCATCGGCTTCAACCGCCTCGCGGCCCTCGCCGGATGGGCAAATCCGGGCGGCATAGCGGGCGATCTTCAGCTCGTCGGGCGCGGTGACCACGACCACGCGATCGACGCGCCGGCGGTCGCCGCGGAGACCCAGCACGGTTTCCGTTTCGCCGCGGGCGCGGGCATCGCGCTCAACCTCGAAGATCAGCGCCGACTCGATCACGGCCACGGCCGCCGGATCGCGCCTAAAGACCCCCTCCATCCAGCGCCCCTGCGCCGCGATCACCGCCGGATGGACGATGGCGTTCAGTTCATCGAGCCTGCCGCCCTGAAATGCCAGCTCCGCCAGCCGCTCGCGGTTCAGGCGGCCATCGGGACTGACGGCCTCCGGACCGAATGCGCGCACAATTTCGGAGTAGACCTCCTGCCCCGGCTCCATCAGCGCCCGGCCCAGCTCATCGGCCTCGATCACCTCGGCGCCCAGTTCGCGCAGGTAGCCAGCGACGGTGCTTTTGCCGCTTCCCAAACCGCCGGTGAGGCCGACTCGAAGCATGATGAATAAACCCGGCTTTGGGCGCGCGCGCAAACCCGGTCCGGGCTGCATTCGACTGCGTCCATCGCTGAACGCAGTATAGGCGATCAAGCCGAATCTGCCGTAGAATGAGATCACGGAAGGAGATCCGGCTGTCCATGCATGCCCGAAACCCGCCAATCACGGTCGAGGCCGGCAAGACGGGGGAAAGCCCTGCATCCGCGGCCTGCGCTTCAGCGTCTACGATCTGGCTTCCTTTCTCGCCTCCGGAATGACCGAGGAGCAAATCCTCCGCGAGTTCCCCTACCTCGAAAAGGAGGACTTCTAGGCAGTTTACGAGTTCTTTGCCAGTATCCCGGAAAGGATCGCGGTCCTTGAAGCTGCTCGTTGATGAGAATCTTCCGCGCTGTCATCGGCTGCGCCGAAGTGGTTTGGTGTTTGGGCGAGAGCGGCGTTTATCATTAGATAATTAGAGACTCTGATTTTCGGTGTCTTCTCGATGATGGAGCTGGAGTGTGGCTCTGACGCGCGATAACCACTTCGTACCTCAGCTGTACCTGAAGAATTTTGCTACAGATTCAGGCGAAGTTCTGGAGTACCGCATACTCGTCTCTCATCCAAAAGTTCCCATCTGGAGGTCTGTCAATATAGCCGGAACAGGTTATGAGAAAAACCTGTACACGAGGATAGTCCGCGGGGAAGAAGCAGACGACATCGAACAATGGTTGAATAGCGAGTTTGAATCGCCAGCTAAGGAACCATTTCAAAAAGTCCTTGCGGACAAAGAGCCGACGCGCGACGATTGGGAAATACTCGTTCGCTTTCTTGCGTGTCAAATCGTCCGAACGCCCGCGTTTCTTATAAAGTACCTGCCAATCTGGAAACAGATGGCACCGAAGCTATTGGACGAGAAAAAGAAAGATTTTGAAGCTAGCTTGCGCGAGCCAAAAGAACCGGGCAAGAGGACCATCTACGACGAGGTTCCGCATAGAGAATACTTTCCATTCAAAATAGATCGAGAGGACTTGCCCGAAGAGAACAAGGTTCGATTCACTAGGAGACTGCTTGTGGGTCGAGGGCTTTGGTTTTATACGATGAAGCACACTTTAACGAAGACGCTGAAGGTTCTCCACAAGCACAAATGGACAATACTTGAAGCTCCTGCCAGATTGCCATGGTTCACGAGCGACGATCCTGTTATCTGCTTGAATTTTCGATCCGATTCTGATTACGACTTCAACGGCGGCTGGAATCGTGAGCGGGCAAATATCCTCTTTCCTCTTAGCCCGCGTCATCTTATGATTACAGAAATCGGCGCAAGCACTTATCCAAGGAAGGTTCCATCATGTTACCAGGCTAGATTATTCCGACGCATGATCGCTGAACATGCTCATCGTCGGATTTACTCTTTATCAGAGGACGGCAAGGTTCCACAGTTAAAGCCTCGATTGGAAGACGCCTTGGCTTATCAGAATGATAGGAAACTCTGGGCTACCTGGTACGAAGATCAGTCCAGAGCCGAGCAGACTCTCTAGGTGCTCTGCCGCTGCGACGCAGCGGTGGTCCGTACGGTCCGTGGTCAATCGATGGTGAGCGTCACAGCCCCCGCCGCATCTTTGCGGCGCGAACCGTGTTGGCCATCAGCATGGCAATGGTTAGCAGACCCACGCCGCCGGGCACGGGCGTGTATGCCTCCGCCAGCTCGAAGGCCTGGGGGTGCACGTCGCCCACAACCACCGAACCGCGCTTGGCGAAGGCGGCCTCGCGCTTGGCGTTGCCGGCAAAGAAGCGATCGAACTCGGCCCGGTCCGCGATGCGGTTCATGCCCACGTCGATGATGGTCGCGCCGGGCTTGACCATATCCGGCGTAATGAAGCCCGGCCGGCCGATGGCAGCCACCAGAATATCGGCCTGGCGGGTAACCTCTCCGAGGTCTCGCGTTTTGGAGTGACAAATAGTCACGGTCGCGTTCTGGTGGAGCAGCAGCATGGCCGCCGGCTTGCCCACAATATCGCTGCGGCCCACCACCACGGCGTGCCTGCCGGCGATGGGAATGCCGCTGCGCTTGAGAATTTCGATGATTCCCGCCGGCGTGCAGGGCGCCAGCGCCGGCCGCCCCGCCATCAAGCGGCCCGAGTTGATCGGGTGGAAGCCGTCCACATCCTTGGCGGGCGCGACGGCATCGAGCAGCGCCTTGGCATTGACGTGCGCGGGCAGCGGCAACTGGATGAGGATGCCGTCGATCTCGTCGCGCGCGTTCAGGCCGGCCACCAGATCGAGCATCTCTTCCGTGGTAACGGTCT
>JBEKCX010000155.1:6470-7235 GCA_050014655.1 Occallatibacter sp.
CGTGATGAGGTCGCTGTAGATGCCGAGATCGGCGCAGGCTTGCACCTTGCTGCGAACATAAATCTCCGACGCGGCGACGCTGCCCACCAGCACCGCCGCCAGCCCCGGCCGAACGCCCTGGGCAGCCAGCAGCCGCACCTCCTCCGCCACCTCCTGCTTTATCGCCGCAGCGATCGCCGCCCCGTCGAGAATCCTTGCCATCTTGCGCTCCCTGGATTCATCGTACCAAGGGCATCGCCGTTGTCAGTGGCCATTCGCTCAGAGGATGGGCTCGTGGACGGCGCTTCGAGCATTGGTAGAGCAACGCCGTTTGCAATTCAGCGGCCGTTTGGTTATGATTCAAGGATGCGCCTGGGGGAAATCTCCGGGCAGTCATTAGCACCACGGTTTTCGGGCCCGATCCAGTGTTCGCCCAGGCAAGGAAAGACGTTGCCTCGGCGGCGAGCCGCGGGTTTCCGCCACAGGCGGACTGGCAAGAACGGTGGGAGACGAGGATGGGATGGCCAGAAAAGTCAGCAAGAACATTGCGAAGGCGCGCGCCGCTGTGACCAAGCCGGCGTATCCTCTGCCGGAGGCCGTGGGGCTGCTCAAGCAGGTGAAGTACGCCAAGTTCGACGAGACGGTGGACCTGACGCTGCGCCTGGGCGTGGACACGCGCCATGCCGACCAGATGGTGCGCGGGACGGTGGTGCTGCCGCACGGGCTGGGCAAGTCCAAGACCGTGGCCGTGATTGCCTCCGGCGACCGCCAGAAGGAGGCTGCCGC
>JBEKCX010000156.1:0-6451 GCA_050014655.1 Occallatibacter sp.
CGCAATCTGCTGGCCGAGGAGATCAAGGCCGAGGCTCGCTGGGCCGGCGTGCCCCTCATTGAGAACCCGCCCCTGGCTCGTTCCCTCTATCGCTCGGTCGAGGTCGGCCAGGCCATTCCGGTCGATCTGTACGCCGCCGTAGCCGCCATTCTGGCCTATCTCTATCGGCAGCGCGTGGAGGCTGAACTGCGCGAGCGTCGCGCCCGCGAAACGGCCGCCCGGGCCAGAGTGCACGCCCAGGCCGCCAACCAACCCGGAGGGCCCGGCTCCAGCGCCTCACCCGCTCCAGGAGGCTTGCGATGAGCACCGCCGCCTTGGCCGCGGGCACCATGCCCCACACCTCCATCCTCGAGCGGCTGCGCGAGCACGTGTTGCCTATGGCGGCCATCAGCGTGATCTTCGTCATGCTGGTGCCGCTGCCGGCCGCGGGCCTGGACTTCCTGCTGGCCCTTTCCATGGCCGCCTCCATCGTGGTCTTCCTCTCCGCGGTGCAGATTCGCCGCGCTGTCGAACTCAGCGTCTTTCCCACCCTGCTGCTGCTTCTTACCCTGTTCCGGCTGGCGCTGAACATCGCCTCCAGCCGCCGCATCCTGCTGCACGGGCAGGAGGGCACGGCGGCCGCAGGCAAGGTCATCGAGGCCTTCGGCCAGTTCGTGGTGGGCGGCAACTACGTGGTTGGCTTCGTGCTCTTCCTGGCTCTGATCGCCATTCAGTTTCTGGTCGTCTCGCACGGCGCCGTGCGCACCGCCGAGGTCACCGCGCGATTCACTCTGGACGCTCTGCCGGGCAAGCAGATGGCCATCGACGCCGATATGAACGCCGGGCTGATCGATGAGGCCGAGGCGCGCAGGCGCCGCCAGGGAATCGCCCGCGAGGCCGAGTTTTACGGAGCCATGGACGGCGCGGCGCGCTTCAACCAGCGGGATTCGCTGGCCACGATTCTTATTACCGCCATCAACATCATCGCCGGTTTGCTGATCGGAACCCTGCAGCAAGGCATCGAGCTCTCCGAGGCCGCGCACACCTACACCGTGCTGACGGTGGGCGACGGACTGGTCACCATCATCCCTTCCCTGCTGGTCTCGGTGGCCGGCGGCATCACCCTCACCAGGGCCAACTCGGCGGGAATGCTGGGCAACGAGATTCGCCAGCAACTTCTGGGCAAGCCGGCCACTCTCTACATGGCCAGCCTGGTCTCAGCGGCCATGTGCCTGATCCCTGGGCTGCCCAAGCTGGCGTTTCTGGGCGTGGCCGGGGCGCTCTACTGGGGGGGGCGGCGCGTCGCGGCCCGGCCCTTTGCGGCCCCGCCCGCCGAACTGGCGCCGGGCGAGAAGAAGAAGGCCGAGCAGGCCCAGGGCTCGGATCTGGCAGCTCTGCTGCGTCTGGAAGAGCTGACCCTGGAGATCGGCTTCCAGCTGATTCCGCTGGTGGACGAGAAGCAGGGCGGGCAGTTGCTCAGCCGGGTGCGCTCCCTGCGCCGCCATCTCTCCGCGGAGCTGGGCTTTCTGGTGCCACCGGTGCATATCTCCGACAATCTTCGCCTGCGCCCCCGCGAGTACCTCTTCAGCCTGCGCGGCCTGGAGATCGGCCGCTGGCAGACGGAGGGGCCGCAGTTGCTGGCCGTCTCCGGCGACCCCGGCCGCCGTCCGCTGGCGGGCAAGGAGACGCGCGAGCCGGCCTTCGGGGTTCCGGCCATCTGGATCGCCCCCGCGCTCGAGGATCAAGCCATCGCCGCCGGCTACTCGGTGGTCGACGCGGTCACTGTCATCACTACACATTTGGGCGAACTCATCCGCCGCCACGCCTGGGAGCTGCTGGGCCGGGCGGAGACCAAGCGGCTGATGGACTCGCTCAATGAGAGCCATCCCAAGCTGCTTGAGGAACTGGTGCCCAAGCTGCTCACCCTGGGCGAGGTGGGCCGGGTTCTCGAGCAACTGCTCCGCGAGCGGGTTTCGATCCGCGACCTGGGCGCAATTCTCGAAGCGCTGCTGGAAACCGCGCCGGTAAACAAGAATGTCGTCGCGCTGGTCGAGGCCGCGCGCCAGGCGCTGGGCCGGAGGCTCATCCGGCCGCTGCTCGACAACGAGGGCCAGTTGCCGGTCCTGCTGCTCGACCCCGCCCTCGAAGAGGAGATTCTGGTCACCCTCAGCCCGGAGACCGGCCAACGCCTGCTGGCCGCGCAAGCTGCTCCGGGAACTCCGCTGGTTCGGCGGCTGGCCGATTCTGTGAGGCAACTTATTGGCGCCGCCTCGGCTGCGGCGCTTCCCGTGCTTCTAGTTCCTAGTCCAGCGCGCTATCACGTCAAACGCTGGCTGGAGCCGGTCTTTCCCCGTCTGGCGGTAGTCGCGGCGGCGGAGATTCCTCCCGAGATCCGATTGCGTCCGGTGGGAACGGTGCGCTGAGGTTCCCGAAGGACAGGGAATAGGGAATAGGAAAAGGGTTGGCGACTGATTGAGGGGAACGGAGATGGGAATCGAATCGGCGGCCGCGGCGGGAAACCAGGGGCCTATGCGCCGGGGCGGGACGGGGGGCGGGTATCCGCCCGCCGCGGCTGCGGTTCCCATGCTCACCGGCGAGCAGGAGCGGGTGCTGCTTGAGCATCTGCCCATCGTGCGCTTTCTGGCCCGGCGCATTCACGAGCGGCTGCCCCAGCATGTGGACATCGAAGACCTGGTCTCGGCCGGGGTGGTGGGGCTGATGGACGCCTTCTCCAAGTTCGACCCAGCCAAGAAGGTGCAGTTCCGCAGCTATGCGCAGTTTCGCATCCGGGGAGCGATTCTCGACAGCCTGAGAACCCTGGACTGGAGCCCACGGGAGCTGCGCCGCAAGGGCCGCGCGGTCGAGGAGTCCATTCGCGTGCTGACGGCCAGATTTGGCCACGCGCCGGGTGAGCCCGAGGTAGCCGAGGAGATGGGGCTGGGCCTGGAGGAGTACCAGCAGTTGCTGGGCGATCTCAAGGGACTGGAGATCGGCACCCTGCACATGGAGCGGAATGAGGATTCAGGCGAAGAGGAGCTGGCCTACATTCCCAGCCGCACCGACGAGGACCCGCTCTTCCGTTGTCTCCGCGGCGAGCTCGAAGACAGGTTGGCCGATGGCATTGCCCATCTGCCCGAACGGGAGCGGCTGGTCATGACCCTCTACTACTACGAGGAGATGACCATGCGCGAGATCGGCCTGGCGCTGGGGGTGGTCGAGTCGCGCGTCTCTCAGGTGCATGCTTCGGCCGTGGTGCACTTGAGGGCCGCGCTCAAGGATTTGGCCGCGAGCGGCGCCTTCGACCGCGCCAAGGATCGCCGGGGGCCGGAGCGGTCAAGGCCCGGCCAGAATCAGCGCCGGACAGGTTGACGAGGTTTGGCGGGGAGGGCTGGATGGGAGACGAAGCTGCCCGCGGAGATGGAAAACGTAAAGAACGGAAGATGCGCAAGGAGTGAAGGCTGATGGAAAAGACGCTCAAGCAAAATGAGATAGATGCCCTTTTCGAGGCCGCCCGAAGCTCGGCTCCGGACTCTTCGCCGACCGAAGTGCGGGCCCGGATCGTGCCCTACAACTTCTCCTCGGCCGGGCAGATCTCTAACGAGCAGTTGCGCGCCATCAGCATGTTGAACGATTTGTTTGCCCGCAATCTGACCCACAATCTGGCCGCCTGGCTGCGTACCCGTTTTCAGGTCAACCTGGTCTCGGCCGAGCAAATACAGTTCAACGAGTTTCTGCTGCGCATCCCCGAGATCAGCTACGTAGCCTCAGTGCGGCTGGAGCCGCTGGGCGTGCTCTCGGTACTGCAGTTGGACCTGGCTCTAGCTCCCCCGGTGATCGACCTGCTGCTGGGCGGCGAAGGCAGGGACGGCCCCCTGCGCGAGCTAACCGACATCGAGGAGGCCATCCTGGGCTCGGTGGTCGAGATCATCTGCCGCGAGTTGACCGCGGCCTGGCAGCCGGTGGGCCTGAGCTTCAACTTCGAGCGCCGCCAGATGCAGACCCAGGTGGCCCGCATCATGTCGGTCACCGAGAAGACCCTCTGCCTGAGCTTCGAGATTCGCATGCCGCATAGCTCGGGGCTGCTCAATCTGGCCTTTCCAGCCGTGGTGGCCAACACCATTCTGCGCCGCCTGACCTCGGACTGGGGCCGAAGCCGACGCCACGCCGCGGAGACGCGGGCGCGGATTGAGGTCTCGGCGCGCCGCATTCTCTTCGGCGGTTCGCTGCAACTGCCCGCGGTGCGAATGCCCGTTTCCGAGATCGAGAACCTGGCGCCGGGAAAGATTCTGCGCCTGGATCTCGCCGCCAACACACTGCCTGTATGGCAGGTCGGCGGCCAAGTGATTGCTGAAGCGCAGCCCATCCGCCATGGAGCGCACCGCGGGGCTCGCATCGAGCGCCGGATCGGGGAGGCCGATCAATGAAGACCTATCTCGAATGCTGGGCCGGCGCGGCCGCGGCTTTGTTCTCACAGGCTCTAGCCGGAGAGCCGGAGCTGGTCGAGGCGCTGCCCAAGCCGCTCACCGCGGACGCCTTCGGCTTCGCCGCCACCATCTCCGGCGATGAACAGGGCCGCTTCGCGGTGATTCTCGACGGCACCGTTCTGGAGTCGCCCCTGGTAGGCGAAGGAATGGACCAGAAGGCCGGTTGGGGTGAGTTGCTGCGCGAGGTGGCCGAAGCCGCTGCCGGGGAGCTGCTGGCTCAGACCGGCAAAAAATGCCGCGTCGAGAGCTTCGAGCCCACCTCCGGGGAGAGCAAGGTCTCCTGCTCCTTCCAGTTGAAATCCGGCGACCGCTCGTGGACGATTCTGGTCCGGGACGAGGTGCGCGCCCCCAAGCCGGCGGCAAAGGCTGCGACAGGATCGCCCGCGCAGGCGCCGCCCGCAACTGCTGCCCCAGCCGCAGCGTTGAGTCCGGGCATCGAACTGATTCTCGATGTAGAACTGGAGGCCACGCTGCGCTTCGGCTGCCGCGAGATGCAGCTAAGCGAACTCCTCGACCTGGGACCGGGGGATGTGGTGCAGTTGGACCGCCATGTAGCCGACCCCGTGGACCTGGTGGTGGGCGACAAGATCGTGGCGCGCGGTGAAGTGGTGCTGGTGAACGGGAACTTCGGACTGCGGGTTACCGAGGTGGCCGCGCCCAAGAGGCGGCTGGAGAGCATACGATGCCTGTTCTGAACGGGAGGCCGGCCGGGGAAGCGCTGACCGCTCCCCTTCCAGGGTCGATCGCAGGCCGCTGGGCAGACGATCTCCCGCGCCGCGACGCCTCGGCCGCCAATCCGGAGCGCAGTCTCAAAAAAGCGCGGCCGGGGATCTTTCAAACCTGCGCCAATCCCGGCTGCGCCTCGGGCTGGCTGCACCTGTGGCGCAGCCGCGCCACGCCGGTCCTTGAAGGCGGCTGGAGCTGCTCGGCCGCCTGCACAGCGGCGCGCGTCGCCGCGGCGGTCCGCCGCGAGCTGGACGCCAGGGGCAGCGCCGAGCAGAACCACCGTCATCGTGTTCCCCTAGGCCTGCTGATGATGGAACAGGGCTGGATCACCTCCGGCCAGTTGCGCCAGGCGCTGGGCGAGCAAAAGGGGGCCGGAGCCGGACGTCTGGGCCAGTGGCTGGTGCGCCGCCAGGGGGTCAGCGAACAGTTGGTGACCAGAGCGCTGGGCCTGCAGTGGAGCTGTCCGGTGCTGCCCCTTGAGTTCTACGACCCGGAGGCGCTCAGCGCCCTTGTCCCCCGCCTGTTCGTTGACGCCTTTGGGGCGCTGCCCTTGCGCGTGGCCGCGGGCAAGCTTCTTTACCTGGGTTTCGAGGAGCGGCTCGACCCGGTGCTGGCTTTGGCCATCGAACGCATGACGGGCTTGCGGGTGGAGAGCGGGCTGGTGCCGGGATCGCAGTTCCGGCTGGCGCATGCGCGCATGTTGAGCGCCAGGTTTCCACGCATCGAGCTGATCGAGGCCGGCTCCGAGCCGGCCGCAGTCCACGCGCTCTCCAAGGCCATCGAGAGGGTGCAGCCGGCCGAGTCCCGTCTGGTCAGGGCTCACGAGTGCCTGTGGCTCAGGATGTGGCCGCGCCCCCAGGTTGGGCCGCTGCCCGAGACCGCCTCGGTTGAGGATCTGATCTGTTCGATCGGCACGCTCTAGCGTCCCGAGTCCAGATTTCACTGAATAAGTAACGCTGTCATCCTGAGCGGAGGTCGCCGCGGCGACCGCAGTCGAAGGACCTGCGGTTGTACTCCTCACTTGCGGGACGAACTTCTAACTCGATACACTAGCAGTGCGCAGGGAACAGCTTGCGGTGCGCGGCCTTCCCCAAGGAAAAGCCGCGATTCTCACCGGCGCATTCTGAGCCCGCGCCTGTGGCTCATTGAATTTGGATGACCCACGGCCGAAAGACTGACCCGCCACCCCTCCTGCCGGCCTCCTCCCGCCGCCCGCCCGGTCGCTTAGAATTGTTCCATGTGCGGAATCGTCGGCTACGTTG